>JAPLKB010000020.1 GCA_026388275.1 Pseudomonadota bacterium | reverse complement strand
AGGCACATTGCCAACTCACCGGCCCAGGGAATAAATGTCTCCGGCTTAAACCAGATTATAATTCCAAAGGCAAGAAACAATACAACAATTAACCCCAAAAATCCCAGTAAAGGCTGCTTAACTTCTCCTTTCTGATTCATAATAACAAACCCCCTTTATTTTTTTTGTGCATCTCAGCCTAAATTAAATGTAACCATCACCCTCTTCTATATTTAATCTTTTTATAACTTAAATATATAGCCATTCGTGATGAAAGAATCCACATCACAAAAGAATATCCGTTTTTATATTAACTCCCCTTCCCCTAAGTAGCTATTTCAGCTTTACTCCGGTAAGCATTACTCCCAGCAAACGCTCCATCGGGTCTTTCGCCACTTCTGTTTTCGGAGCAACCTCTTTCTTGCTCCAAACAGATTCCGGTCTTACCTGAAGGATAATAATGTTATGTGGGAAAGGAATATCCGCATCAACACCAAATTCAATATCATATGCCTTGCCATAATATTTCTCAATCAGTTTCCCTACTCTGGCAAGTTCTTTAACTTCTTCCATGCTCAGGCAGTTCACCCTTCTTTTCTCTTCAGGCACTTCCGTCTGCACGATATCGCTGGCATTTTCCCTGTAGACACACTGTATTTCTTTACTGCCCTTTATGATTTTTATAATATCCAGCGTAATCTTATCAATTAGATATGTATCCGGTGTAACCAATCCGCTTACAACAGCTTCGCCAAGGCCGTAACTTGCATCTATGGAAATTTTTGACATATCACCGTTGATCGGGTTTATTGTAAAAATTATTCCCGATACCCTTGAGTTAACCATCTTCGGGATTCCTGCTCCAATATTAAAGAGAAACTCCATACCCTTGTTCATTCTGTACATGATTGCTTCAGTATTATAGGCGCTTGACCAGCATTTTTTTACATAGTCTATAAGGTCTTTGTCGCCGCATATATTTAGATAGGTCTCCATCTGGCCCGGCATTGATGCTGCGCCGCTGCTACGCACTGCTACAGGTAAGTTATTGCCGTACTTCTCACACATTTTATGGTAATCGCTAAGAATCACATCACCGATAACCGCCGGCATCTCTGCGCTCTCAATCAATTCCATTGCTATCTTACTTGCTTCCTGTGCCTTTTCCAATGGCACCTGAGCATTAGGCGGGTTTATCAAACTGCTGATTTTTTCTTTAATACCCGTCATAATAAGATACTGGTCATTTGCATGGACAGTAACAGCAAAACCTGGAGAAATAGGAATGCCTGCCTTTAGCATTTCACCAAGATTTGCATTCTTTTTCCCGACAAGGTTGAAGTCATTACCTTCCAACTCATCATAACCTAAGGTGAATCTTTTTTCTTTCTCTAACATAACTCTTACCTCCATATTTTAACCTGAAATTTAAGCCGGCTGCAGATGACCTGCAGCCGGCTCCTGAAAAATAAGGAGTTGAAACAATCTTTCCGTGAGTTATTTATGCTCTTTCGAGTATTGTTACCAACCCCGTATCGCCATCCATTTTTATTAAATCACCTGTCTTTATAAGCTGTGTACCTTTGCCTGTACCGACGACTGTAGGCAACCCATACTCCCTGCATACAATAGCAGCATGGCACATTGGCCCGCCCACGTCGGTTATAGCACCGGCGATTGTTACAAAGCAAGGCGCCCAACTTGGCGAGGTAGTTTTACAAACAAGTATCTCACCTTTTTGAAGGTCTGCAAGCTGATCAGGATTGTTCAAAACCCTTGCCTTTCCTTGAACAACGCCGGAAGAGCCGGGTGAACCCTGTATTTCATTAGCTGCTGTTGCTCCTGCTTCCCCACCTGACAACCAAGACGTCAGCGTGCTGTTTGTAACACCCCAGAGTACGATTGTAAAAGGCTCTGTTACAACATCAGGAGGCGTACCAAGCGCGGCCGGCGGTGTCCATTCCGTAAATTTCTTATATACTTCTTTTCTCCAGGCAACTTCTTTAGGCCAGTAGGATGGTCCTCTCGACTTTACACCTGTAGTCCATCCTGTAACCATATCCCACAATGCATCTTTAATTTCATTGCGTTTTAAGAAATACATATCCCCAGCTTCTTTAAAGAAACCTGCACGCTGAAGTATCTCACTGACCTGGCGTGTCTTCTGCCAGAACAAAGTATGGAACCAGTGTTCAACGTAGAAGTTGTGGTCTTCAGCATAGGGAAGTACGAGACGAGCTAAACCGAGGCCCTGATCAAAGGCGTCTCTGTCTGCATCGGTCTTAAGCAGAGCCCTGTATTCAGTGGCAATTCTGTCTCTTTCCTCGAGTATCTGGGCTGTCGGTCTTCCAATCTCCTTACCTTCCTTTAAGGTCCTGATATTTGTCTTAATGGCGTTAAAAGGTACATTGAGATTGTCATTCCAGCTTGTTTCAGTATGGAACCAGCCGGTGCCTGTTGATATATGGAACCACGGGTATCTTGCCTTTTCCAGTTCTGCGAGCCACTCTTTGCCTGTTGCATGCTGTGCAAGTTCTTTCATCAACTCATCAGCCTTCAAAGGTTTCATAAAGGTATCATCAATGCCGAGCTGAATTGCAAATTTGGCAAGCCTGATAAGCTCCGCATCAGGTTTGAAAAGGATGGGGTCAAATCCCGCCGACATCTTCACGAGGGTAGCTATGGGGATACCCGGGAAAAGCTGATCTCCTGTGGCAAAGAAAGTAACCTGTGCAGCATAGGCCAGGTTAAGGAACTCAAAATGGTACTGCCAGCATAAAAGACCAATATCAATAAGTTCATCCCACGCTTTCAGGAGCTTGTAACCGCTTCCTATTCCAATTCCTTCCTTGATGATACTTATATCTTCCATGACAGGCAGGTCTGTAAAATTCATTGCTTCCAGTTTGTCGATGACAACACCCATCTTCTTCTTCCAGTTTTCATACAGGCCGTCCCAGTTCTGGAAATAAAACCCGGCACGTTCCATGAAAAGCGGTACCCTTTTCCCGATTTCCTCAGGATCAGGTACACCTACAGGGCTGATGTACACGTAACCGTTTACAATCCTGTGATCAATGCCCAGCGCAGGTGGAATAAGCCAGTGACGGGTATTGTACTGCGAGAGTGCCATTGACCATGCTTCATCCCATATCAGATCGAACGGATAGTGAGGAATGGGATAGTGCAATCCGTCATAGAACCAGATCTGGCTGCTTTCAAAGGCAGCCCTCTCCGGGTCATCTTTGGAGAACGGATATTGATAGGGATACATCCTTTCCCAGCCTTCCGTACCTGGGATTGTCGGAACATCATGTGGATCCATAAACTTGTTTGCCATAAGCTTCTTCCTCCCTTTGTTTTTTAAAAAACCTCTAAAGTCTGAACCATTTCAACTCATTGAAACACTCAACACACTGTAGTTCACGACTTAAGCAGTTTCTTACAAATTTTGTTTCTCTTTTTCAGAGTGATTTCTCTGAAATCTTTAATATTCATAAGACACCCGATTCCAATAAACCCTTAGCGGCAACCCCCTGCAATATATTTTAACCCGCTATGAATTTTATTCCAATCGTCCGTCGTTTTGATATGACCAAATCCTTTTATGGTATAATTTTATGGTATAAAAATATTTTAATTATTTATATCAAAATATTATATCACAATATATAAATAATTTGATGAAAATAACTTTTTCTTTTCTTATATGCTGTTATATAAAACATTATCTCATTAACAAAGCAAATGAGAATAAACATATCGAAAAAAACTAAATATTACCAAGATGTACATTTTAAATTATGTTGTTTGTATTGTCTGCATTTTATATCATGCACTTTTTATGTCAATTCATTTGTTCTTATACCATATCAGCATAACTTATATAAATTATGTTTCTTTCTCCAATCCAACCATTCGTTCCGCTATAATCTTACAGTGATAGGATATCCTTTCAAGGTTTAATAATATATCGACAAAAATTGGTCCGGCCTCTGCTCGACAAACTTTTTGATAAAATCTCTCCAAGTGTTGTTCTGTTGCTTTTTTAACAGAAAAGTCAACCTTATCGTTTCTATCAAGGATTGCTCTTATAATTCCTTCGTCCCTTTTTTCAAGTAAAAATGATGTATCCTCAAGATTCTCCATAATCAGTTTTTCTATCTGTTCGAGCTCTTCCAATGCCGCATCAGAAAATATCGCTTTACGCGCGCGTTTTGATTCGGCAAGCTCAACGATGTTTGTTGAACGGTCGCCTACCCTTTCAATTTCATACACAATCGTTGAAAAGGCAAAAAGTTTTTTCGTTAATGCCTGCGATAGCTGCCCGCATGAAATATTCCATAAATACTGTGTTGTTTCTGCCTGCAGATTGTCAACAACCATTTCGATATACATAATATCCCTTTTTTTCGTTTCGCTGAATTTTGTTAACAAGCATATACTTTCTTCCAGCATCCTTCTGGTAAGCATAATTTCTCTTATCAATTCCTTTTTCACGCAAAAAAGCGCATCCTTTGCACTGGTCAGATATTTCGTGTCAAGAAACTCCGGCCAGAGGGGCAATGTACCGTCTGTTCCCGGGATAATCTTCTCAATGAGAGCAGAAAATGGTTTAAGGATAAAGATGAAAATTGCAACAGTAAAAAAATTAAAAGTAAAGTGGCCGACGGCGATCTGCTGGGCAGTACTGGAAGAAAAATGCTTTAAGAAGATAATAAAAACCGGTAACAAAAACAGGCAAACAAAAACACTGATACACTTAAATAAAAGGTGTGAAACAGCGCTTCTTTTGCCGTTAATATTGCCGGCAATAGAACCCATGAGGGCTGTCACGGTTGTACCGATATTTGCTCCAAGCACGATTGGTATTGCATTTTCAATACTCACCAATCCTTGCTGACTCATAATAATCAGAATACTGATAGGGATTGCTGAGGCATGAACAATACTGGTAAAAACGATGCCGATTCCAACCCCGATCAGCGGGTTTTTTGTTTCATAAAAAAAATCGATAAATGCTTTGCTGTTTTTAAGGGGTAATGTTGCATCTCCGGTTAAACTCAATCCGAAAAAAATAAGACCGAAATAAATGAGTCCCTCTCCTGTCTGTTTCAGTTTTTCTTTCCCGAAAAGTAAAAACATTCCGCCAAAAAAAATTATGACAGGTGCCACAGAGGTTACATTCCAAACAACAAGCTGTGCTGTAAGGGTTGTTCCGATATCGGCGCCGAGGATTATACCAAGAGAATTATAGAAACTGATTAAACCCGCGCTTACGATTCCTATAGTAAGCAGGGTGGTAGCCGAACTACTCTGGAAAAGGACCGTCGTCAATATACCCATACATACGCCGTATATAGGTTTTCTGACAGATACCTTTATGTATTCCCTCATTCTAACGCTGAAAAGCTGCTGCATCAGTGAACTCAGCTTTATCATCCCGAAGAGGAAAAAGGATAAGCCGGTAACAAATATAAAAAGGCTGTTGATCATATTCTGTACCCCGTTTCACAGCTCACAGACAGCACTCTTTGTTTTTTTTCAGACTATGAAACATGGACATGGACTGCGAAAAGTTTTTACGATATTCTGGCACCGTTTATCATATCTTTATCCAATGTCAAAAGGACTACGGATGATTTGTCCTCATTTGATGCCGCAAGGAGCATACCATGAGAAATAATACCTCTCAATTTACGAGGTTCCAGATTTGCAACGACTGCTATCTTCTTTCCTACCAACTCTTCTTTTGTATAATACAACTTAATGCCTGCAACTATGGTTCGTTCATCCCCCATATCTATGGTAATCTTATAAAGCCTGTCCGCACCTTCAACGTCTTCGCAGGCTTTAATTTCTGCTACTCTCAGATCCATCTTTTGAAAATCATCAAAAGTTATATTGTCCATGTTTTTACTCCTTTTTTTAATGTATCAGATCAAATGCACCCCGGAACTCGTTAAATAGTTATATATTGAATTGAAAATTATCACTCTCTTCGGATAATTGTGTTCCTCAGAATCCCGATTCCCTCTATTTCAACTTCCACTATATCCCCTGCTTCGATTGATCCAACTCCCGGAGGTGTCCCTGTAATTATAACATCACCCGGCAGCAATGTCATAATTCCTGATACAAAGGAAACAAGTTCAAAGACATTAAAGATCATTTTTTTTGTATTTGAGCGCTGCCTTTCGACGCCGTTAACCCTGGTGCAGATGTCCAGGTTAGTTGGGTCCACATTTGAAACTATTCCAGGACCAAGAGGGCAGAATGTATCGAACGATTTTGCACGTGTCCACTGGCCGTCCTCCCTCTGCAAATCCCTTGCAGTAACATCGTTGGCGCAGGTATAACCTGCAATATGGCGGGGGGCATCCTGGATGGAGACGTTTCTTGTTTTACCTTCTATGATCAATGCAAGTTCACCCTCGTAGTGGACTTCCCTGCTTTGCGGGGGATAAACAATTGCCTCCCCGTTCTGAATCACAGCAGTCGGAGGCTTCATAAATATTAAAGGGTATTTCGGGATAGACATCTTCAGTTCCTCTGCATGATCATAATAATTAAGTCCGATAGCTATAATTTTTGACGGATGAAACAAAATCATACCTCCATTTGGATTCAGCGTTTTTTGTTTGGGGAATATCTTGTCCCCTCTTTGGCAAGGAGCTTTTCTTTTATCTTCACACCCATGGAGAACCCTCCGATGGAACCATCTTCACGGATAACCCTGTGGCATGGTATAACAATCGGGACAGGGTTTCTACTCACTGCCTGACCTACGGCACGGCCGGCATTTTTGTAGCCCAGTATTTTGCCTATGCGGCTATAGCTTGCAACTTCCCCGTATGGAATCTTCCTCAATTCTTCCAGCACTTTTCTGGTAAATTCACCAAGGTGGGAGATATCAACTTCAACATCAAAATCAATCCGCTCTCCTTTCAGGTATCTGTCAAGGAGTTTGCATAGATTATGAAATGATTCGGAAGATTCAATGCCATCAGGATAGCGTGCTGTGAGGGATTTTCTTATCTTGTAAACATCATCGTTTTTTATATCAAGCTCGATTATCCGACCATTTTTAGAAATAAGCACAATATTGCCCAAAGATGAATCAAAAACTGCATAACGTATCAAATCCAATTTGACATGCCCTCTAAAAAAAGTTTTATTATTTCTCTGTAAACAAACATTATACCTAAAACATTTCTTTGATTTTTATATCATGAGGGCGGCATACAATGGAAGGATTTATTAAGTTTCTTGGAACAGGCGGCGCACGGTTCGTTGCAATGAAGCAGATACGGTCAACAGGTGGACTCTGGCTGCACTACAAGGATACAAATCTTTATATTGACCCCGGTCCAGGAGCGATTGTCAAAATACATGGATCAAAAGAACGCTTCGATCCTCTCGATCTTGACGGCATAATACTATCTCATAAGCATCTGGATCACTCTAACGATGTGAATATTTTGATCGAGGCAATGACAAACGGGGGCTTTAAAAAGAAGGGGGTACTTTTTTGTCCTGATGACGCTATCAATGAAGACCCTGTGGTTTTGAAATATTTAATGACATACCTCGAAGATATTGTCTTTCTGAAAGAAAAACAGAACTATACCATAAAAGATATAGCCTTCAGTACATCTGTAAGACACATTCACCCTGTTGAGACATACGGCATCATATTTCATCTGAACAAAACAATCGGTTTGATAACCGATACAAGGTTTTTTGACGCACTTCCCGATCATTATCAGGCAGACATCCTCATCATCAATGTACTCAGGTCAAAACCTTTTGAAAAGCAGCATACCGTTGATCACCTTGCAATAGACAATGTTGCGGAGATTATTGGACGTATCAAACCTGAAATTGCCATTATGACACATTTCGGCATGAACATGATTATGGATAAACCTTATCTTTTGGCAGAAAAGCTTAAAAAGGAAACAGGTATAAACGTAATTGCAGCCTATGACGGGATGAAGCTGGAATTCTAATCTCTGCGAATAAATTCCCCATAAGCAAGCTGCGCGGTTTTTGCCTTAGAAGCAAGCTTCGCGGTTGTTGCCTTAAATACAGCACTTCTCACACTTCATGCTTCGCAGTTTCTGCTTTGTGTATTGAGAACTTCCTGCGATCAATAGATTCGATAAAATAAGAAAGACACTCGCTTTCAAATACAAACCTTTACATCAGGTCCCCGCATGGATTTGTTGATAACCGTATGTAATGTGCAGAGCCCCGGCAGATTTTTTCTGTTTCTGCAGAATACGGCTGTATTCCTGTTGTCGTGTGTTTAGCGCTTATTCTCACCGTACAACATTGTAAGTAGCAATCAATATCCCAAAAAAGATGTTATTCATCAGGGTTTTTTACACACAAGTAGCTATCAATGCGTTTTATATTTTACATTTTCGATGTACTGTGCTACTTATTTTATATTAATACTACTTGGGGAAAATCATGTCTGACTTATTCAGGTTTGGAGTATCTTTAGAAAAGAAACTGCTCGAAAAGTTTGATACCCTTATTAGGGAGAAAAACTACAACAACCGTTCCGAGGCATTTCGGGATATGATACGGCAAGAGTTGATAAAAAAGGAATGGCTCCAGGGGAATGAAGTGGCAGGTGCAATAACACTCATATACGACCATCACAAAAAAGACCTTCTGAACAAGATCACCGACATACAGCATGATTACCAGAAACTGATTATATGTACCCAACATATTCATCTGGACCATGACAATTGCTTGGAAATTCTCGCTGTAAAAGGAAGCCCACGTGATGTCCAGGTCCTTGCCGATACGCTCAAATCTATCAAAGGCGTCAAGCATGGGACATTGAGCATGTCCAGCACAGGGGAGAGAATTGAGTAGTAATATTTTTTTATCATATCGTGGCACATAATTACTAAACGTGGCACTGGCTATTATCCAAATGTTTAGAAAAGATGCCGGCACTGGCAGGGAGTTTTTTCTTTTCATACTTCTCCTTACTGCTGTTATTGCCATAAATGACTATTATTTGATTTTAAGAAAAGGAGGTGAAGCGCGCTAAGACGGACAGACAATAACCTTGGCAGGATGTCTGTTCGCCTTGATGTATTTGGCAACTCCACCTCCATGTTCATAATACCATGAAGGGAGGTGAAAAAAAAGAGGAGGTTCAACGAGAATGTTAAGGAAGCAATTATTCTTATATGTAATAGCTTTATTATTTACCGTTACAACTGCTTTTGCTGAGGAAAAAATGAAAACGACCATCAAAGACAAAAAGATATTTAAACTTGATGAGATTGTAGTAACAGCCACGAGAACGGAAAAAGATATTTCTGAAGCGCCTGCATCTACAAGCGTGGTGACTAAAGCTGAGGTTGAGGAAAGAAACATTCAGGCTATCGACCAAGCAGCAAATGAACTCCCTGGCGTTTTCGAAAGACGTGGCAAGGGGATTATGGACACCCAGGCAGCCATAACCTTAAGAGGCATGCCCGGACAACAACGGACATTAGTCATGCTTGACGGCATTTCCCTCAACAGGGCCTACGACGGCACGGTTACATTCGGCGGTATCGCCCCGGAAAATCTGGAAAGAGTTGAAGTTGTAAGAGGCCCTTCGTCAAGCCTTTACGGCGGCTATGCCATGGGTGGCGTCGTCAATTTCATCACAAAGATGCCTGAAAAACAGGAGATCACATTGAAGGGCGGCTACGGCTCAGATGATCTCTGGACTGCCTACGGCTCCTACGGTGATAAATTCGCAAACAAGGTAAGTACCTTTTTCAGCTATGGTTACCGGAGCACGAGAGGCGATATTACCGATTATGTTGTAACAACTACTAAACCTGCAGCCGCCTTTTCAGGCTGGAGCCCCACAACTAACCGAGCCGGGCAAACCGCCTATCTTGCCGGTGACAAGGGACGAAACGGCTGGTGGGACGAGAACATTACAGCCAAGGTTGCTTATGATGTAACGCCCTCCTCGCGAATTACCCTGTCATTTATGAGAAATCTATATGAATATAATTATGGCACACCGAACACTTGCGTATATAACAACGGACGACCTGCGTTCAGCGGCTTCGGGGGTTTATCGGAATCTTCATTCATAGGTTATCCGGGCGGCAAGAGCCAGGATATTTACAAAATCGGGTATGAAACAGAAGTGTCAGATGCAAAAGTAAAATTTCTTGCAGCCTACAATAGAGGATATAGCTGGTATAATGCATCGTTTAGCACCACAGCGACAAAGCTTGGCGGGGGATCAGGCACTGAGGGTGTGAGCCCTTCCGGGTCATGGGACGTGGACATTCAGGTTACGAAGCCTTTTTTGCAAAAACATCTTATTACTGTCGGCGGTGCTTATCGATACGACTGGGCTTTCAGTAAGTCATATAACCTGACCTACTGGAAAGACGAAAATTCATTTAACGGGTTTACCAGAAATGCAGGTGGAAAGGATATGACCTATGCTCTTTTTGCCCAGGCGGAGATCCATCCTATAGATAAACTCACAGCTTACCTCGGCTTCCGGGAAGACTGGTGGATGGGTTTTGACGGTTATTCAAATTCGGTGGGCATTAATTTACAACATTACTCCCACAACTCTGTCTCTTCCTTCAACCCCAAAGGTTCTCTGGTCTACACCCCATTCAAGGACACGGTGTTGCGTGCTTCTGTTGGCAAAGCCTTCAGGGCGCCTACACTTTATGAACTATACGGATCATATACAACAACAGGCGGGATAACGTACGCGGGGAACCCTAATCTGAAGCCCGAAACTGTTGTGTCATGGGACATTGGAGCAGAGCAGCAGCTCTGGAAGGGGGTTATGTTCAAAACGAGCTATTTCCAGAGTTATATAGACGACCTGATCTATAGCAGAACACTTTCAGCAACGCTTACGGACAAGATTAACGTAGGCAGGGCAAAGATACGCGGGGTGGAATTGGGGTTTGAACAGAAATTCGACATGGGGCTTAAATTATTTACAAACTACACGTGGAATGATGCGAGGGTAGACAGGTGCAGTATCAAACCACAAATCGAGGGGAAGAGACTTACCTATGTGCCCTCTCAGATGTTTAATATCGGAGGGACTTTTGTCTACAAATCCTTGACCACAAGTTTTACCGGGCGATATGTGGGTAAGAGATACCAGGACGACGACAACAGCGACAGGGCAAACGGTGTCTATTTATCCTATGATCCTTTTTTCACAGCCGACGCAAAGGTGTCCTATCAGGTGGCCTCTCTAGCGACAATTTCCTTATCAGTGGACAACATTTTCGACAAGAACTATTTTAGCTCTTATCAGGCACCGGGAAGAAAATGGTATGGAGGATTGACATTAAAATTTTAAAACAAGAAACAGTATCGGAGGTATTCACGTGAATATTCATCGCATAACCTATAACCCGGTAGCACGTTCATGCAGCCTCTATTTCATAGGATGCAATTTCCGTTGTATCGGGTGTTACTGGAAAAAGATATACCCTAAGGTTAATTTCAAAGAACTGAAACTGTTGAACCTGGAAAATGTTATGAAAATACTCAAATCCGTGTCACCCAAAAAGGTTATCATTATCAGTGGTGACCCTGTGGAAAATTACGAATTTTCTGTCCTCCCGAAGGCTCTCCATGATGAATTCCAGTGCGAGGTACGCCTTATGACAAACGGACATGTTCTGCCGGGGCTTGAAGGATTATCGCATGTCTCCCTATCAATTAAGGCATTCGATGATGATCTCCATAAACATTACACAGGCAAGTCCAACAAGACACCTTTGAACAATTTTAAATTTCTATATGAAAACGGCATCGAGCTTTCATCGTCAAGCGTATTTATCCCGGACGTTATAGACAAAGAAGAAATAAGGAAGATCGGTAAGTTTATCGGAAGCATAGATAAGGATATCCCGTATAGAGTCATCGGCTATATGCCGGTAGACGGTCTTCCATACCGTAAACCAGCATATGAAGAGATTAAAGGGGCAGCAGGTTCAATTAATGGTAGCCTTAATAATGTTGTCTTTTCAGATCCTAAATCACAGGATTATACAGGCATTACCGACCTTTTTACCAACAATCTGAAACGATGATAAGAATTAGAGACTTTACCTATACATACCCGGAGGCCGGCAGCCCCGCTCTTGAAAACATCAACCTTGATATCATGGAAGGCGAGCTTGTTTTGCTCATTGGCCCAACCGGTTCAGGCAAGTCAACCTTTCTCTACTGTCTTAATGGGCTCATACCACATATCTTTGCTGGTGATATGCATGGGGACATCAGAATAAAGGGGCTGCCGCCCAAAGAAACCTCGGTGTTAGAGATGGCGAAGACCGTAGGCACCGTGTTTCAGAACCCGGAAAGTCAGATATTTATGCTAAAGGTCGAGGACGACGTTGCCTTCGGCTGCGAAAACCTTATGATGCCCAGAGAGGAGGTGTTATCAAGAAGAGATACTGCCCTGAGAGACATGGGGCTCGTGGATGTGAGGCATTCAAATACAAACACCCTTTCAGGAGGAATGAAACAAAGACTGGCCATAAGTTCCATATATGCAATGGCCCCGAAGGTATTTCTCTTTGATGAGCCCACTACTGATCTTGATGCAAAGGGAAGAAGGGAATTCATCGAAATTATTTGTAAATTAAAACAAATGGGGCACACCATATTGCTTGCGGAGCACCGTTATAAAGACCTCCTGCCTTTGGCTGACAGGGTAATTTCTTTTTATAAGGGGCAGATCTTTCATAGCTTGAAATCTGGCAGCCCTTTCAATCCGGAGATAAAACAAAAGAAATGTAATATGTGCACCACCCTTGATGTAGAACTGGAAGATGTCGCTTTCTCTTATGACCGGAAGGGAAAGAGAAATGTTCTGGAAAACATCAGTATAAACATTAAAAGGGGTGAGTTGGTTGCAGTCAGCGGCGATAACGGTTCCGGTAAAACAACGCTACTAAAAATCATGGCAGGCATTTTAAGACCGGACACTGGAAGGGTGAGGGTTTTAGAGTGTGACAGTCCTACCATAGAGGATGTTGTAGGCAGAGTCGGCTTCCTTTTTCAAAATCCGGATGAACAACTTTTCACCAATTCAGTTGAAGAAGAACTCATATTTGGTTCCAAACAACTGGGGAAGAACATCGATGTGGATCAATATCTCAGTAAAACTAACCTTGGCGCAGCGAGGAGGCGACACCCGCAAAGCCTGTCCAGGGGACAAAGGCAGTTCCTTGCCGTTTTTTCTGTACTGGCAATGGAGCCACAGGTCTTGCTTCTTGACGAGCCGACAACCGGCCTGGACAATGAAAGCTGGCACAACCTCTTTGGTATTCTCCGTGAACTCTCAAATAACAACAATACAGTGATTTTCACGACACATCATGAGAAAGCAAAACAGTATGCAGACAGATTGATAACGATTGACCAGGGCAGGATTGCAGGCAGTGAAATATCTCGATAAAAAAACGGTTTTCCATTACCTTGACCCCCGGACAAAAATACTTCTGAGTATAGGGTGTGCATGCATGATTGTCATACTCAATTCACCCCTGAGCCTTTTTCTGCTCTTTCTTGTGGTTTTTGCCTTTTTCCTCGGTATGGGACCACCTTTATCCTATATAAAAGCTGCCCTCAAGATCATTGTAATAGCTTTCCTTGCAACTATGATTTCTCAGGGTTTTTTCTATTACTTCGAGCCGAGAACTCCTTTGCTGATATTGCTGAATAAAGATTCTGGCCCCATAGGCAGGTTTACCGGGGGTATAGCCATTTACAAAGAAGGTTTGGCATACGGGATGATACAGTCCATGAGACTTTTCTCGGCGACTCTCATGAGCATGGTTGTTGTTATGAGCACATATCCGTCAGACCTTGTACTGGGTTTAAAGAAACTCGGGGTACCCGAAAAGATCGGTTTTATGCTTACGGTAAGTATCCGGTTTCTCCCGGTCCTGACAGAAGAAGCAAAAAGAATAATGATCGCCCAGAAATTGCGGGGATTGAGATTAAAAGGGATGAGGGGAAATTTCAAAGGGTTTCGTTATCTTGTCATGCCCTTGATAATAGACAGTTTGCGGCAGGCAAGGAGGATCGCTCTTGCTGCAGAGGTACGGGGATATACGGGCAAAAGGACAGAGGTCAGAGAACTTAAGTTTGCACATCTCGATGGCGCACTATTGCTGGTGGCTGTCGTAATACTGGCGATAGCAATTAAATACCGGTTTAATTTATGGATATCTTTTTAATTTCAGTTATTCTTATCTCTATTTTTGCTTTTATGGTTTTTTGCATAGGTTTTAAGCACAGACTAATCCATGCCTTCAATACACACGACTTAATAACAATTGCACTGTTTTGCAGCCTTCTCTATGTGGCGGGGCTTCCGTTTAAATTTGGGTTAAGCAGGGTGCCTTTTATCCATGCCTTTGCTTATTCTATACCTTTCACGGCGGTCCTCTTTATCGGAATACGGATTGTCCCGAAAATGGGCACAGCCACATTGATTATTTTCGGGCACAGCTTATTATCTCAACTCATATCACGGGGTATTAATCCTCTCTGGTGGCCCTATGCCTTACTTGCCGGATTGGTGATGGAAATATACTTTATCATGACAGGGGGTTACCTGGAGAGCAAACTGAATGCACTTTTTGCAGGCTGTTTGAGAGGACTTGCGATGTATCTTTACTTCTACCTTGTCTCTGCGCCGTATATCTGGCATATCCATTATGCGCCCTGGTATGTTTCGATGCAGACATTACAGGGGATTGCAGGCTCAGGCCTAGGTGCGCTTATCGGTTTTGCTTTGAGCAAGCCTATCATCAAGGCCTACCGCCACAGCGGAATATAGGTTGTGAGGAGTTTAACCAAAAAAGCATTGATTTCAAGTGGCAATAGTAGGCTTGTGTTGACTGTAAAACCTAAACAGTTGTAAGTGGCTTTAATAATTGATAACTTTAGCTTTCATACTGATCATTCGCGTGTATAACGGGATGAAAGCTGCTGCATGAACACACCAACCTCAAATCTCGACTTCAATAAATAATTCTCAGATTCACAGAAAAGGCCATATACTCACTTTGTACGTGTTATAAAAAACCATACCGGCAATGCCGGAAGAGACACATTTCTATTGATAATCCTTGCCTTTCATGGAACAGCAAAGCAGCTTGCATTAATCCTCACACTTGTGGAACAGGTTTTTTCACCGGTTTTATTGGCACAATCTCAGAGGCAGTCTCAATCTGTTGTTCTATCGAAGCAAGGAAAGCCTTAAGTCCTTCAGCAAGTGTTTGAAGATCATTTTTTGTGTACATCCCGGTCTTTTTCTCAAAATATGCCTTTGCGGCCTCTATGCTTGCAACCTTTATTTTCATTGGTATGGGTTTCTGGTATGTTGATTCTGGTTTTCTTCTTTTGTATGCGGTAAGCATTTTCTCTAATTTAACATTGGTTACAGATATCTCCATTATTTCATCAAATATGGTAAAAAAGTCAGGACTTCCAAGGTTAGCGGCAAAGAGATATCCCTGGGAAACAGGAAGTTTTCCACTGGAAATTACGTCTTGTATTTTAGGAACCAGTTTTAAGAGTGATATTACGTTGAACAGCGTCTTTATTGACTTTCCGGAGATTTATATTATGGTGTCCACTGTGGACACCACCGCGTTTGAGAGGGTTTCGGGCTTCCGGTTATACTTCACTAACTCGCTCATCACCCCATCCAGATTATAATTTTTGTCAGGATGTTTTGCCTGAATGAAAGATAATATTCCCTTTGCCTGATCTATGGGATTTAAGTCTTCTCTCTGGAGATTTTCTGTCAATTGGATGGCCAGTATTTCATCCCTTTGCATGACTGTATTAACAATTCTTGCCGGGATTGTTTCCATACCGAGTTTTTGGGCGGCTAAATAACGGCGTTCTCCACAGAGGAGCAGATACTTGTCGCCTTTTTGAGTTACAAGTACAGGCTCTAATACACCCTTGTCTTTAATTGATAACATAAGGGCTTTAAATGACTCGCTTGTTGTGTCTACGGCTGAACGAATCTGTTCTTCCACTATAATGCTTCCAAGAGGCAAGTACAGAAATTCCGGGCTTTCCACTGTTTTCTTTGTTGCCATAATTACCCCCCTTATTATTTTAGTGAATAGTCGTTAGTGAACAGTGAACAGTTAAAGACATTTTATTAATCCGGTAATCATTTTATTTATTTCGTTTATATCAGCTTGAATATACTTGTTTTTATCTTTCTTCAAAAAATCCAATTCCTCAGAAAGTAGCACCTGAGTCTCCAGTTCTGCTAATGACCCGAGTGCTATATACAAAAATGCTTATACTCCTTGTTATACCTTCTCATGAAACCTTCGGCTATGTTTGAAGGTACTGACACAGCAGATCTCCGCATCTGACTTATTATTCCGTAAGTCTCTTTTGCAGGGAAAGAATCTGTTTCTTGATAAATAACCTTTGCTAATTCCATACTATTTTGCCATATCTTCAAATCCTTGAAATTTTTAATCTTATCTTCCACTTTTTACTATTCACTAAATACTATTCACTATTCACTGCTTTTTATGATTTAGCTTAAGATGCCCCGACCTATGATGTGTTTACAAAGATGCGCTTTAATTTACAAACATGTATTGTAATTGATACACTATTTCAAATAATATTTTCAAGAATATTTTGAATAAAAATACAAAATATTTACAAACTTTTATCCGGCCTTTCTACGTGAACTCTGTGATCTCTGTGAAAGACAAATGCTTTTGTAGTTTTCCTCAAGGCTTGGATATTATAATAGATATTGTCAAAATCTGAATGAAAAATTGATAAGAAGGTTGAGTAAAGATATGCCCTTACAAGTCATAGAGGTAACAGGAAGTATGGGAAATGAAGAAATCCTTCTTCATTTCCGCCTGATTCACATAAACGTGTATGTGAATCAGGCTTGGGTGGTCAGCGGCATGGCAGGGATGTTTCAGATTCGGATGGGCTGTGAGCCTTGCAGGCCGTAATCGTACTGAATGTACGATGGAGGACCGCAAGTCGAAGCAGAGCGCCGAAGATGAATATCCCAATCATGCCGCTGACCGACCAGGAGAAAAGAGCTAATAAATACTCAAGAAACAAAACAATATGATGATAACTTTTGACAATACCGTTTCAGTGAACAGTCATAACCTATCTACTGCCTTAGCCACTATTCACTATTCACTATTCACTGTTCACTGTCTTTAATCCCCCTTGACGATGTCATGGAAGGAACTATAAATGACTTATTCCATTTCTAAATCAAGGCGCTATCATCGTTGGCTTCGTCATCGTCTCCTCCGACGTACCATTGCTGTACGCCTACGTCCGGGTACCCGCTTGCGGGTGTTCCCTTGCCGCCTTGATTGCCCCGCAAGCTGAAGCGGGGTAAGTCATTTCATCCTTGATTTAGAAATGGAATTATTGGCAGCATAATTTTAAAAATGCTGCCCTGCCCTGCTGTACTTTCAACTTCAATCTTGCCATTGTTTGCCTCAACAAGCCTCTTGCAAAGGGAAAGTCCGAGCCCTGTGCCCTCTCCTTTTTTCTTCGTGGTAAAAAAAGGCTCAAAAATCTTATCCAGATGTTCCGGGCTGATACCTGTCCCCTGGTCAGCAACAGAAATATAAATATAATTGCCGGCACTCCCTGTTTTTATGCGTATATCCCCGCCATCCGGCATCGCCTGGGCTGCATTCATTACGATATTCACAAGAGACTGCTGAATATGTATCCTGTCCATTTCAATCTGCGGCAGGGTCTCATCTTTTTCAACAAAAAGTGCAACGTTTTTAAACCTTGTCAAATGATGCTCTAAAAACAGCACTGTATCATCTACAATTCCATTTATATCGGCCGGCTCAACTTTGGGCTCATCCATTCTTGAAAATTCCAGCAACTTCGCCAGCACATTCGATAGCCTTCCGGATTCTTTATCAATCAAACCGGCATATTCCTTTATCTTGTCCCCATCTTCCGCCTTCTCTATCCTCTTTGCAAACCCCTGTATTGAAATGAGCGGGTTTTTTATTTCATGAGCAATAGAACCGGCAAGTTCTCCCAGTGTAGAAAGTTTGTTCGCTCTTCTGAACTCATCCTCGAAAGCCTTGATCCTTTCATCTCTGTTCCTGATTTCCTTCAGTTTTTCATTCAAAGCCTTATAAACATCATTCAACTCTGTAATATTTGCCTCAAGAAGCATGCTTCTTGTCTGCGACAGGCTTTTCGACTCTTCTATTTCTATCTCAAGCCCCATTAATCTTCTCTTAAGTTGTTCCAGTTCATTTGCCATATTTTTTTGACCTGTCAAAAAATAATCCGGGAAGCCCTAATATATAAATACCTCAAATTCACAGTATTTATATCCCGTTGACCAGCTTTTTGTCTGGGTTGATTTGGCCTTTTTGCCGTATATTTTTTCCATCAGTCCCGCAATGATGCCGCTCTCCATATCGCAGAACATCTCGCCGGTATTATCAAAACCGGCGCAGGTAATACACTCGTAAAGCTTCACAACTATATGATCTTCGTCAACAGCCTCTACTTCCGGTATGCCTATTTTTAATTCCTTTATTCTGTCTTTAAATTCGGCAAGATCACCGGCGCCGATCAGTTTCCCTACATGCTTTCCCATCATATAGAGTGTTCCCCCCGAGCTTTCACCCAGAATACTCCGCATACCGATAATTCGCAAAATTCTGAAAAGAGTCAACGGGACTTCATTGCCGAGTTCCGGTCTTACAATGTGTTTAAGGTCTTCAACGGTATATTCTTTCATGTACCCACCTTTTTGTACTGATATTACATTATATTAAATTTTCAAGTACGTTTTGATGACCGGCAATACATAACCGCGCAACACCCAAAATCATTTCCCATTCAGAACCATCACCATGCCCTCATGGAGGAAACCATTAGATGCAACTACCGTTTCTTTATAAACACTGAATTCATTACCCTCAAGGTTCGTCACTGTACCGCCTGCCTCGTTTATTAACAGAGAGCCTGCAGCCATATCCCAGGAATTAAGGGTCAGTTCCCAAAAAGCATCAAATCTCCCGCAGGCCACATAACAGAGATTGAGTGCGGCTGATCCATCCCTTCTGATTGCTTGAGCTTTGAAAAGAAAATTTATGAAATGATCAATATTGTTCCTTTCAGTTGTGGCTATATTGTACGGGAAACCTGTACTTAATAAGGCCTGCTTCAAATCATGGACAGATGACACCTGTATTGTTTCGCCATTCAGATATGCCCCTGTTCCTTTTCTGCTGAAAAACAACTCGTTAAATATGGGATTATAAACTACCCCGAGCGTAATTTGTCCATCCTCTTCGTAGGCAATTGAAGTACAAAAAAATGGATACCCGTGGGCATAATTTGTTGTGCCGTCAAGAGGATCTATAATCCATCTGTTCTTCTTCCCGTTGAAATTGTTCTTTTTTTCTTCGCTTATAATATCATCATCGGGGAATGCCGCTTTTATGAGCTCGATAATTCTTCCCTGGCAGGCCATGTCCACATCAGTGACAAGATCTATCTCCCCTTTGTGGCGAACATTTATACTTTTTTCAAAATATTTTCGCTGAATTTTTCCGGATTCAAAAGCACAATGCATTGCAAAGTTGAGTACTTCATCCATACGCTCTATTGTACACAATATAATAGAAGGTTTTCAATGATAAACATCCTTTACCTTCCGCCTGCTCCCATGTCGGCACAAGATATATTTATTTTTGAATTCCCTGTTCTGCCAGGGCTTTCAGGAACGCTTCCGGTACCGGGGCAACCCTTCTTGAAGCATAGTTGAATGTAGTAATGCCTGTTTCCACCAGGGCAACAACAATCTGCCCCTTTTTTAGACGATGAAACAACCGAAAGCTGCTTCGGCTTATTTCCCCGACATGTGTATCGATCATGAGTTCATCAAACATGAATGCTTCGGATTTGTAGTTTACTGCCAGGTCCGACATTATTACGCCTGTCTTCCCGTCGCCAAGATCTCCCTCGCTAAGACTTAGCGAGTGAAGCATATTAACCCGCGCCATACCAACAAGAGAAACAAGGGCATCATTGCCCAGGTGCCCTCCATAGTTAATGTCACGTGGCCCAAGTGTTACTGTATAATTAAATGCATAATCATTTAGTTCATTCAATTTTATCCGTGGCATCGCAATACCCCTTCTGATTTATTTTCTTAAATTGCATCACTTCCTTTTGTCTACCACTTCCAGGTTGAAAGTGTCAAAAAAAATGAATATCGGCCTGTCATATAGACTGTTTTTTTCTGGATTTATCAGGAACAAATGAAATATGGAAATGAACCTCCACGCAGCAAGCTGCGAGGTATCAGAGGAATGGGGAACATGATTATTCCCCTCACCCTGCCCTCTCCCTCAAGGGGCGAGGGAAAGTAGTAATCCTGCAGCAAGCTGCAGGGAATGATTTGGATTGAAAAGATAGAAAAATAACCGGTTTTTGCCGGAATTATTTGAAATATTTTGTATTATGGAGAGTTTTTATTGAATTGATATTAATGATAAAGTTTTTAAAAAAAGAAGGCCCGGATAACCGGGCCTTCTTTGGTAGGCTTAGCCTTTTGTTACATTTGACGCAGCAGGGCCCTTAGGACCACTTACTACATCAAAAGTTACTGATTCGCCTTCAGCCAGTGATTTAAAACCACTGTCCTGAATGGATGAATAGTGAACAAATACATCCGCGCCGTCATCTTTGGTAATAAAACCAAAACCTTTTGACTCATTAAACCATTTCACAGTTCCTTTTGCCATATCGACTTACCTCCTTTTTAGAATGTGGAAGAATACGGAACTGTGTTACGAAGGGACTACAAAAAATAATTTCTGCGGTTACAACTAACAAATACTTCCGAAACTCCAAGTCTATTATCCCATTAAACAGAAAAGAATGCAACACTTATTTTAATTAATAAAAAAGGCGGGTTAATTTGCTAACCCGCCTTTTTTCCTTTAGTATTTATTTATTTCTTTGGTGCCGGAGCAGCAGGTGTCGGGCTCTTTGGTGCCGGAGACGGTGGTGCAGGTGCTTTCTCCGGTGCAGGAGCCTTTGGTGCCCCACCAGGCTGCGGTGCACCTGAAAGAGAGCTCGTTATCTCATCTTTCTTTGCATTTATCTGATCATTTAATGCCTTAAGCTCATCAGCAGTTTCTTTCACTTTCGGGCCCTGGATCTTTTCTTTCACGGCTGCAAAATCTGTTTCCAATTTTGTAATTACGCTCTTGGCTTCTTCAACTGCCTTTGCAACGGCTTTCTTTTTCGGAACAGCCGAAACCGTGGCTTTCAGATCATCAATTGCCTTCTGCATGTCCTGGACAAGTTTGTCGGCATCTGCCTTCATTTTTGCCTTGGCAGCGTCAATACCTGCAATTGCCTGCTGCGCAATGGCCTCAGCCTCTATAGCAGCCTGTTTGGCCTCTTTATATTTCTTTCCCTCTACGTAGTCTTTCGCCGTCTTAAATGAAGCTTCCGCTTTAGCAAAGAGATCCGATACATAAACATGCGCTTCCTTTTGTTTTGCATCTCCTATAGACTTTTCGGCCTTTGCCATCTCTTCTGTAGGCGGTTTGGAACATCCTGTAAAGATTCCGAAAGACAAAATAAGTATTGCAATGAAAAAGCAGTAAAAAATACGTCCTTTAAACATACTCATACCTCCATAAATTATTTTTGATACCAATTCGCCTTCAATCATATAACTTTGTTGCCTCCTCCTCACACTCCGCTATTTCTGGGGCTCACGTCGCCCCCTCCACAAGCAAAGCTCGCGGAGCCTCCCCTTCTCGCTCACTGTGTGAGCTAATGCCTGCGTCGGCTCGTCGTCGTCGGCTCGTTCTATAAATGAATCCGAATTGGTATAAGATATTTTATCACATAATGAAACAAAATGCCAAATCCCGGATAAAAAACTTGACATATTTTATGTTGTGCTATACAATAGTTGTAATATGAAACTATTAGGTAAGCAACATGGATGAATTATTAATTCAACAATTCAGAAAAAACTTGCGAAAGCTTGAAAAAAAACTTGCTATACAACTCAAAGAAGATTCGTTCTGCTGTGGCGTTACCATAGCTCAATGCCACACTCTATTGGCTATTGAAGCAAAAGGGTTTACAACAGCTACTGAACTCGCCCTTGAGCTTGAACTCGATAAAAGTACTTTAAGCAGGACAATAGACGGCTTCGTTATAACCGGTCTTATCAACAGGGAGACCGATACAGATAACCGGAGGAGTCAGAAAATTTCTTTGACCTCCCAGGGTAAGAAGGTTACAGACAGCATCAACGTGCAATGGAATCTTTATTTTGCTTCCCTTTTTGCCCGCATTCCTGAATCCAAACATCAGGCCGTGATAGAAAGCATAGCGATATTATCGGACATAATCCCATCGTCTGAATGCTGCTGCGAAATAAAAGCTTGTGAAGATTTACAAAAAAAAGAGGACAAGAGTGACAACAACAGTAAAAGGATCAAAAATGATAAAAAAAAGTGAAGCTCCGGGGTGGATAATCGGCTGGCATCCTTCAGGAATGGGATTCGTCCCTGTAATCGATACACACCTTTCCTTTCAGGACAAACTCGGCGGCTTTCGTGCTCGTTGGGCAATCGGCAGAATGCACTATAAAGTCAACCCGGGCCTTTATGCAGCCGGAGCGCCCGATGCCGATTCACCGGTTCTGGTCACAGCGAATTACAAGCTGACTTTTGACAGCCTCAGAAAAAACCTTCAGCGCATAAAGGCATGGATTCTGGTGCTGGATACCAAAGGAGTCAACGTCTGGTGTGCTGCAGGGAAAGGTACTTTCGGAACTGAGGAGGTTATCAGGCAAATAAGGGCGGTAAATCTTTCTTCCGTTGTCCGTCACAGGACTCTTATCCTTCCCCAGCTTGGTGCGCCCGGTGTAGCCGCACATGAAGTGACACGAATGACAGGTTTTAAAGTTGTCTATGGTCCTGTACGGGCTGCCGATCTACCACGTTTTCTTGAAAACGGATTAAAAGCGGACAGAGAGATGCGTACCGTGTCATTTACTTTAATGGAAAGGCTTGCGGTTGTGCCTGTAGAATTTGTCAAGTCATGGAAAATAGCTCTTGCAGCCTTTCTGTTTGTATTCCTTTCCAAATATCCTGCAGGAGATATGATCTCGTGGTCAACCTTTTTTCTATTTCTTCCTTATGTGGGAGCAATCCTCATCGGCTGTCTCTTCGTCCCGGCATTGCTTCCCTGGACTCCAGGCCCTTCCCTGGCTTTTAAGGGATGGTTTATGTGTATCATCGCCGTAATTATCTACACCCTGTTGAACGGGAATCAACAAACAGAAAATATTGTGTATTTGCTTATCCTGCCGGCAATTTCTGCGTTTCTTGCACTCAATTACACCGGCGCAACTCCATATACATCGCTTTCCGGCGTGAAAAAGGAGATGAGATTTGCCATGCCGCTCATCGGTTTTACAGCAGGCTTCGGGATCGCGCTACATTTAATCAGTTTATGGAGAACAACATGATACATGCCATAAAATATCTCAAAGATGTGGTCACACTTGCGTTAGATGAATCAAAATGTACCGGCTGCGGCAGGTGCGCAGAAGTGTGTCCGCATAACGTTTTTGATCTGAAAAACGGTAAAGCATCAATAGCCGAACGTGACGCATGTATGGAATGCGGTGCCTGCAGCCGTAACTGTGCTTTTGAAGCAATAACTGTTTCGGCAGGCGTGGGTTGTGCCGCTGCAGTCATCCGCGGCGCCATGAAAGGCACCGCCCCTGATTGCGCATGCTCGGGCAAATCTGATTGCTGCTGACAGCCTGCTACTGGCTGCGATCCGGCATCAACCGCTTTTTTAGCATGGTATAGCGCATCTGCGGCTTATTGTTGTTTATGGCTATTGCCAGTGCCTTCCTTGTCCCTACAAGTATAACAAGTTTTTTCCCCCGTGTAATACCCGTGTATAAGAGATTCCGCTGCAAAAGCATGTAGTGCTGGGTAAGCAGCGGCATGATTACCACCGGATATTCGCTGCCCTGAGACTTGTGTACTGATATTGCATAGGCAAGAACGATCTCATCCAGTTCGGCATACTCATACGAAACAAGCCTGCCGTCAAAATCAACCCTCACTTCCTGCGTTTCCCTGTCAATCTCTTTGACTCTGCCGATGTCGCCGTTATAAACATCCTTGTCATAATTGTTCCTTATCTGAAGTACCTTGTCTCCAGTCCTGAATATTCTACCGCCGCGGATGATTTCATCCTTTTCCGGATTAAGTTCTTTCTGAAGCTCTGCATTGAGGTTTGAAACACCTACAACACCTTTATGCATAGGAGTGAGTATCTGGATAGCATTCAGGGGATCGTATCCGAACCGTGACGGTACACCTTCTTTGCATAGATACACAATCTTTTCCAGCACCTTTTCGGGTTCCTCGATTGCAAAAAAATAAAAATCATGGAGATACCCTTCACCGCCTCTGAAAAGAGGCATTTCGCCGCTGTTTATTCTGTGTGCATTTACAATAATCATGCTCTCCCTGGATTGCCTGAATATTTCATTCAATCTGACTACAGGCAGACAACGAGCATCAATAATATCCTTTAATACATTACCCGCGCCGACAGAAGGCAACTGATCCACGTCCCCTACAAAGATCAAAGTCGCCTTCAAGGACACTGCCTTGAGAAAATGATACATGAGTATGGTATCTACCATTGACGCCTCATCTATGATAATCAGGTCGGCTTCCAGAGTGTTTGACTCGTTCTTTTTAAAGTCTCCGGTGCCGGGGCTATATTCAAGAAGTCTGTGTATTGTCTTTGCTTCATGCCCTGTTGCCTCGGTCATTCTCTTAGCAGCTCTGCCCGTCGGCGCCGACAGCAGCACCTTCTGACCCATCCGTTGATAAATTTTAATAATTGCGTTGATTATCGTAGTTTTACCGGTTCCGGGTCCGCCCGTTATCACCATTACCTTACTGTTTATCGAACCCTGGAGTGCTTCAATCTGTTTCACGGAAAGAGCAATTTTCAATATCTTCTGCACCCACTCAATCGCCTGATCAATGTTGACAAGCCTCAATTGTTTAGGAAATGAAAGAAGATTTTTTAACTGTCGCGCAACACCACACTCTGACACATGAAATTTTGCTAAATAAACAGGCTTTTCATCTGTTTCACCTTCCTCTATAACCACCTTTTTTTCTGCAGTAATGGCATCGAGGGCAGAAGAAATACCTGATTCTTCAACCATTAGAGTCTCACTGCATTTTTTAACAAGGGGTTTGCAAGGATAGTAGACGTGGCCTTCATCAGACAATTCATGCAATACATAGAGTATCCCTGCCTCTGCCCTGATCTGTGAATCCTTCGGTATGCCGAGCTTTTCCGCTATTCTGTCGGCTGTGATAAAACCGATGCCGAATATATCCATGGCAAGCCTGTAAGGGTTTTCGCTTACTACTCTGACCGAGTCTTTGCCATACTGTCTATATATTTTCATTGCATAGGCAGGGCTCACCCCATTGCCCTGCAAAAATACCATGACATCCCGTATATCCTTTTGCTCTTCCCATGCTGTCTTAATCATCTCAACTCTTTTTTCAGCTATACCCTGGACCTCATGGAGCCTCTCAATTTCGTTCTCAATAATATCAAGAGTGTCATTCCCGAATTTCGTCACAAGCCTTTTTGCCATAACAGGGCCTATGCCCTTAATCATACCGGACCCAAGGTACTTTTCTATGCCCTTTACAGTTGCAGGCATGATTGTTTCATAAGATACTATCTTGAACTGCTCGCCGTATTTCGGATGTCTGTCCCAATAACCTGAAAGCTTCACCACTTCGCCGGGAATTATGGAAAAGAGGGTGCCCACTATCGCAACCATATCAGTTCTACCCTGCACCTTCATTTTTGCAATCGTGTACCCGTTCTCTTCATTGTAATAAGTAATCCGCTCTATCTGTCCTTTCAGTTCCAATTGCACCTTTTCGTTGTACATGGATTTATCTTATCCAAAACCGGCGGTAAATGAAAGGCATAAATGTTCAAGGCATATTGCGCTGACGAAAAATAGATTTTTATAGAAACGTGCTATACGTCTAATTTCACAATATCTGTACAATATTTAATACTTGTCATTTTTCCCTCATTACGATATTATAAAAAAATGAGGTTAATATAGCATGCGCTTGGGAATCCTTATCGTAGACGACGAGGAGGGCATAAGAAGGTCGCTTTCGAGAATACTTAGAGAAGACGGTTACACAGTCCAATCTGCAACAAACGGGGAAGAAGCTCTAACAATAGTCCGACAGAATCCTCACAATTTTGATATTGTTATCTGCGATCTCATCATGCCAGGGATGGACGGCATAAAAACAATCGAAGAATTAAATAAGCTGCATCAAGGTATTACAAAGATAATTCTCACAGGCTACGGCACACTGGAATCATCAATAAAAGCGATAGAAAACGGCATAGACGGATTTATCACAAAGCCTTTTGAAAATAAAGAGATCAAATGGAAGGTAAAGGAATATTATATAAAAAGGAGGATGAGACAGTTCATTTCGCCAGAAATATTCAATGAACTTATCGACGAACCTGAGCACCTTGAACCAAAGATCTCTCATTTAACGATCCTTTTTTCAGACATAAGAGGTTTTACACAGCTTTCATCCAAAATACCGCCGGCTGAGCTCGCTTCTTTGCTCAACAAATATTATTTCCAGCCGATGAGTGAGATAGTATTAAAACATAGAGGAATCGTTGACAAATATATCGGCGACAGCATCATGGCTTTGTTTGGAGCGCCTGTATACCATGATAATCATGAAGAAAATGCAGTGAAGTGCGCAGTTGAAATGGTAAAAAAGATGAAAGCAGAGGACCCAGGATTTCAAATGGGCATAGGAATAAGCACGGGCTATGTTGTTACAGGTATTCTGGGTTCAATCAACAAGAGAGAATATACAGCTCTCGGAATGCCGGTTAATGTAGCTGCCAGACTCCAAAAGCTTGCAGCCGCCGGTGAAATAATCATTTCAGAAGAAACGAAGGCAAAACTGGACAGCAAATTGCCCTTTGAAAAACTCGGTTCTATCGTAATTGCAACACATTATATGCCCACCGTTTATTACAAATGGACCGGAAATGGTCAGATTTAACGACATTGTAGAAGAGATACTGCGATACAATCCCCAGGCAGATATAAAGATACTTGAAAAAGCCTATGTTTTTTCTGCACAGGCGCATAAAGGTCAAACCAGGTTATCCGGCGAGCCATACCTTACACACCCCCTTGCAGTAGCCTATACATTAACAGTAATGAACCTCGATGTACCAAGTGTAGTTTCAGGTCTACTCCATGACACCATAGAAGACTCCTATGTGAGCAAGAAAGATATCGAAGAATATTTCGGACAGGAAGTTGCAGAGCTTGTAGACGGCGTAACAAAAATCGGCCAGATTCAGTTAAGAACATCGGAGGATTCAAGGGTTGAGAACTTACGGAAGATGATCCTTGCGATGAGCAAAGACATCAGAGTAATACTTATAAAATTGGCCGACAGATACCATAACATGCAAACCTTAAACTTTCTACCTTCAGAAAAGCAGGTTATAATTGCCAGAGAAACTCTTGAAATTTATGCCCCTCTTGCCCACAGGCTCGGGATAGAATGGATAAAGGGAGAGCTTGAAGACGAAGCCTTCAAATATCTTTATGCCTTGGAATACAAAACCATATCGGAAAAAATAGCAAAGAAAAAACAAGAAAGGGATGCATATATTAATGATGTAATAGAACTGCTTAAGGATAAATTTGACCAGTATAAATTGCATGCCGAGGTATCAGGCAGGGCAAAGCGGCTATACAGTATATACAGGAAAATGCAACAGGAAAAACTGGAACTGGATAACATATACGATCTGACCGCATTCAGGGTCACTGTAGACAGTGTCAGGGAGTGCTATTTGGCCCTCGGTTTAATTCATGCCTTTTTTAAGCCGATACCCGGCAAGTTCAGCGATTTTATTGGCATACCCAAGGCAAACATGTACCAGTCCCTCCACACGAAAGTAATAGGGCCTCATGGTGAAAATATAGAAATCCAGATAAGAACCCATGAGATGCACCGCCTTGCAGAGGAAGGCATTGCAGCCCACTGGAAATACAAGGAAGGCAAGGTATTTGACCCGAAAGAAGACAAGGTATTTGCCTGGCTCAGAAGAATCATTGAATCGCAGCAGGAATTAAAAAGCAATAAAGAGTTCCTGGAGATATTCAAGATAGACCTCTTCCCTGATGAAATCTATGTATTTACCCCAAGAGGTGAAGTAAGGGAGCTTCCGAAAGATGCAACACCGGTAGATTTTGCCTATGCGATACACACAGAACTTGGAAATAAATGTGTCGGGGCAAAGATAAACGGCAAACTCGTCCCTTTGCGATATGCGCTGAAAAGCGGTGATACAGTTGAAATCCTTTCGAATCCAACCCATAAGCCAAGTAAGGACTGGCTTGGCTTTGTAAAAACATCAAGAGCAAAAACCAAGATACGGCAGTGGATAAAAGCAGAGCAGAGAGAACAAAGCATAGAACTCGGCAAAATCCTGATAGAAAAAGAGCTGTCCAAACATGACCTGAGCTATTCCAAGCTATTGAAAACAGGGGATCTTTTGACCAGTGCTAAGGATTTTGGTTTTGAAACACTGGACGATTTTTTCGCAAGTATAGGTTATGGTTTACATACCCCGCATCAGGTACTCGGTAAGCTTATCCCTGAAAGCGAAAAACCAGGCAAGTTAAAACAGTTGATAAGCTCAATAAAACGGCCTAAAGACACTTCCATTAAGGTTAAAGGTATCGATGACGGGATGGTCGTAAGATTTGCAAAATGCTGCAACCCTATACCCGGAGATAAGATCTTCGGTTTCATTACCCGCGGCAGGGGCATAACGGTACACACCGAGGATTGTTCAAACACCCATACATACGATGAACAGAGAAAGGTCGAAGTTTCATGGGAACTGGATAAAAGTTTTACATATCCGGTAAAACTGAAAATATCCGGAGATGACAGAAAGGGTCTCATATCCGATATCAGCGCAGTCATGGCTGCAAGTAAAGTTAATATTATCAGTGCAAGCGCCATGACTTACCCTGACAGGTCAGCAGCAGGCATTTTTGAAATAGAAATAGGAAATATGTCGCAGCTTCAAAAAATAATGAAATCAGTTCAAAAGATTAAAGGTGTAAGATCTGTCGAAAGGATGCGGGGAGCAGGATAAAAAAAGAAATTATGCTGCTTTCTGGAAATTGCCTTTCTTAATGCACCTTGTACAGGCTTTAACTTTCTTTGTTACTCCGTCCTTCACAATTTTAATAGTCTGTAAATTCGGAAGCCACTGTTTTTTAGTTCTATTGTTGGCATGGCTCACGTTGAAGCCGATCTGCTTGCCTTTTCCACATAAATCACATACACGTGCCATCTTTCCTCCAATTCATGTTGCTTAAGGATAAGGATTTTACTAATTTACACATGGTATGTCAATAGAATTATCCCTGTCGTCATCTTAAAGAGAAGTGACTGTACCCCCTCTTTATCTAACCTCGTTTGTTCGGCCAGGATTTTTTCCTTGAAATATCTCGTCGATGCGGAACGATCGTCCGAGCGTACCTTGGCTATTGCGTCCATTCAGTTCACTTCGCCACCAAGCCCATGAGCTGGGTGATCCTTAGCCGCCTCCTATGGGAGGGAACAAGGCCAGCGTATCACCCTCGGAAAGCTTTGTTTCTAAACTGCTGTGACGACTGTTGATAAAGATTAGGGCGACCTCTGTTACAGGAATATTGACCTTGTCGATAATTTCTCCTACTGTTACTCCATCGGGAAGTTCAAACGTCTTCACATCGAACCGGTCTTTCCGGAATGTTGCAAATAATTTGACAATCACATGCATATCGGTCGTTCCAGGGGTATCGTGTTGTCTGCCAAATGATAATGTCTCATTGAAATTTATCTCTATCATCAATGCGGATTGTTATATAATCACCATTGCCGTAAGTACTTTCTGCGGATAAATCACGGGGGGCAATAATATTATCTCCAAGATACGCAGCATGTATTTCTTTCCAGAAAGCTTCCCTCTGTTCCTGAAGGAAGCCGACGATGGCAGAACAGCCCATGATAATACCCTTCCTGAGAAAAACAGGACCCAGTTCCTCCATGAGAAGGTTAAAGAGTTTGATGGTGATAGTCCCTTGCCGAGCGTCAACAGACATGTCTTTTTTGCGATAGGTAATGGAATTTCTCAGACATGCGTAAAAACCACCCCTTCTCAACGTGGCGCCGACAAGACCCGGAAGGGCCGAGGAAAATGCCACAACGGAATCGTCATTCAGAATGGTCCGGGAGATGTCATCGACACACTGTCCATCAAGGAAAACTGTACTTATCTTTTCTTCCACGAATAATTTTTTTAATGACAACTGCCGGAAAAGAAGGTCCTCAATGCTTTTCCCTACCTGACATCGGAAGAGGAAGCCGCTCTGAAAGATAGGCCGAAAATAGGGAAATAATGCTTCTCCTGCCTCGATACGCACACCGGGGCAATTTTCAAGGACCGCCCGTGTTTTGTTTTTCATCCTCTTCATAAATGGCAATACGGTTTGAGAAACAAAAAAGTTGTTTCTCGTCTCGTATTACCAGTTGAATACCTCGTCAAGTTCCTCATCGGAAACGTCGAAGACCACATTATGAGGAGGAATTTCCTGGGTCTTGAAAAATTCAGGCAATCTGTCCTGCTCTTTTGTAAAGCCTGCCCGAATATTGAAATCTCTCTCCATTGTGAGGACCTTTTTCCCATATTCCGTAACATCATTGCCGGTGAAGCTGAGGCCGCAGAAGGCATTGAGCAGATCAATGAGCGCCTGAAATGTTTCCGGTTGATCAAGTATGGCAAAAGCGATGAAGAGACACATGCCTGTCGAATCGATTGCTGCCGTGGCAATCTGAAGATTCCGGGAAAGTTCCACCTGTCCCTGTGGTTTCAAAGGATCAACAAATCCACCCACCTTCAGGATATTGGCCGTTGTTGCATAACCGGCTGTGTGGTCAGCGCCCATGGGACTTGTGGCATAGGTCACACCCAATCCTTTCACCGCTCGGGGATCATAGGCGGGCATTGCCTGGCCCTTGACAACGGGGACTCTTTCGACGCCGAATACTTTACCGGTCAGCGCAGCACCGCTCCCGATAATGCGGCCGAGCGGAGTTCCTTTCCCCACTTCGTGTATCAGATTGATTGCGCCGTCGGCATCGCCGAACTTGAGAAACCCGGCTTCCATAGCAACCCCGATGGTGGTCCCCATTTCTATCGTATCAAGTCCGTAATTATCGTCGAGGAAATCGAGCATGGCGATCTTATCCATATCGTCAATGCCACAGTCAGCTCCATGGGCCCATACTGTCTCGTATTCCGGTTGCTTACTCAGGTAGTGTCCGTCCTTATCGTTATATATCCCTGAACAACGGATGACGCACCCGCGATGACAGGCGTGGGTCGGTACGCCGCCCCTCTCCGTCTCAAGGGCTGCCTCGGTCTCGCCGCTTATCTTCGCAACACCGGCGAAGGTCCCTTGTTTAAAATTATATGTGGGATAGGCGCCTGCTTCATTGAGGATATTTGCCAACACATTTGTCCCGTAGGCAGGAAGCGCTTGACCTGTGACGCCATGTTTCAGCAGCCCCTCTATAAAAACCTTGTTTGCTTCCTTAAATCTCTCGGGATCTTTTGGCTGACGCATGGGCATGTCTGTGTCATCAAGGACAATCACCTTTACACCCTTTGAGCCCATGACCGCGCCGGGTCCCCCACGGCCGGCATGTCGTGCCGGTCTTAGTTCCATGTCAGTGAAAGCCACAGACGCTGCAGGAAGCCGCATTTCTCCAGCAGGGCCTATTGAAATGCAGGCGATCTTGTCTCCAAACTTTTCTTTCATTTTTGAGACCGTATCATAATTTCCGAGCATCCGGAGATCGTTGTTGACGGTAATTTTCACGCCCTCCTTATTTATGTATATTGTATAGAGGTCATCACCTTCGGGTTTCCCCTCGAGGACGATTGCCGCGTATCCCAGGCGCGCGAGGACTTGCGAAGGTTGTCCGCCTGAGTTTGATTCCTTGATACCACCTGTGAGCGGGCTTTTACATCCCACGGAAATTCTTCCCGACATGGCGGCAATGCTTCCGCTTAACAGACCGGGCGCAATGACGATTTTGTTAGTCCCACTTAATGGATGACAGGTAGGGGGAACTTCTTTAGAAACAATAGCAGATGTAAGTGCCCGACCCCCCAAACCAGTGTACACGCCGATTGGCTCAACAGTAAACTTTGGACCGCCCTTGGCTCCCATATTGACTCGTAAAATCTTGTCCATAATAGTACCCCCTATAGTTAATTATCGACTCTTTTTAAGTATACACCACAATCCTTGTTTTGCAAAGTCGGTGAATGTACTTTTCAGGAAAATAGCTAATTCTTACTACTAACGGAGACGTTTTGAGAAAATTCTTGAGTTAACGAACAAACAATGCCGTTTTTCGTAATATAACGAATAATCATACTTCACGCTACAACAGTACAATCATGAAATACCTGCAATTATAACGAGTTTCAATATTGGCATGAATAATGCTTTGATTAAAGGCAGGAGTCAAATAAAAATGAAACAGGAGAAAAGAAAATGAAAAAAGCGTTATTGATCGTATTTGCAATTATCCTCGGCGTCGCCTTCGTGACAACCGTGTTTGCCCAGACAGCGACAGATGCTGCAAAGGAAAAGGCAACTAAAGCAGCCACAGACACGGCAAAAGACAAAGCAAAGGCAGCAGGGGATGTTGCGAAAGACAAAGCAACAAAAGCTGCAACCGAGAAGGTAACACCGGCCCCGGAGAAAGCTGCACCTGCTCCCGCACCGGCAAAGAAAGCTGTTGCAAAGGCAAAGGTTAAACAGTTCACAGGGGAAGTCATTGCTGTAGATATGGCTGCCAAGACCCTTATTGCCAAAAACAAGAAAGGCGATATGACCTTTGACGTGACCGATGCCAAGATGAAGAGCGAACCCAAAGTGGGCGACAAAATCTTTGTGAAGTACACGGATAAAGACGGCAAGATGGTTGCCAAGTCTGTAGCAACTAAGAATGCGAAGAAGGCTAAAAAAGGAAAAACCGCTGAGAAACCAGCAGCTCCCGAGAAGACTGCCGCACCGGCACCAGCGAAGTAACCCAAGATCGAATAACCTGATAAAAACCGGGGAGAACATATCTTCCCGGTTTTTATATTGCCCATCCCCACAAATAAACTTTGAATTGAAGCCTGATATATGTTACTAATGAGTTGTATTTACACTATATTTCGCGAGGAACAATGGAAAAAATAAAAACATTAAGGGGATTCAGGGATATCCTGGGCGAGGAAATCCATAAATTCAGGCTTATAGAAGATATATCAAGAAAATATTTTGGTATCCTGGGCTTTAAGGAGATTGAAATTCCTATTCTCGAAAAGACAGAACTTTTTGTAAGAAGTATCGGAGATACAACAGATATCGTAGAAAAGGAAATGTTTACCTTCACGGATATCGGAGGTGATTCTCTCACATTGAGGCCTGAAGCTACAGCGGGCATTGTAAGGTCATATTTGCAGGAAGGTATGTACGTTAAGGAAAGAATGAGCAAGGTCTTTACCATGGGGCCTATGTTCCGGCATGAAAGGCCCCAGAAAGGCAGATTCCGGGAATTTCACCAGGTTGATGTTGAGGTTTTCGGGGTAAGTGAACCACTGATCGATGCAGAGCTTTTATGGATGATTTCCTTGATACTGCACGAACTCAACATCAATGATTACCGTATGGAAGTAAACAGTGTGGGCTGTAAAACGTGCAGGGAAACCTTCAGAGATATGCTTGTTTCATATTTTGAAGGGGAAAAAGACAGACTATGCGAGGATTGCGCCAGACGCCTGCAACGTAATCCTCTCAGGATATTTGACTGCAAAAATACCCAGTGTATCGAGATAAGCCAGGATTCACCCTTGCTTTATAATTATTTGTGCCACGGATGCATGGAACATTTTGATGCATTTCTGGAATATATAAATAGTTTTGGTGTCGATGTTGTTATCAATAAAAGGCTCGTCAGGGGGCTTGACTACTACACAAAAACTGTTTTCGAAGTAACGTCCGATGAGCTTGGCGCGCAGAAGGCATTCATTGCAGGCGGGAGGTACGATAATCTTGTTGAAGAGATGGGCGGTCCATCAACGCCTGGCATAGGTTTCGGCGCCGGTGTCGAAAGGCTGGCGTTATTGATGAAAACCGTTCCTTCATCTGAAAAACCTTCCTGTTTTTTTGCTTATATGGGAGACAGAGCAAGGAATTACCTTGTACCGCTCTTAAAGTCTTTTGCTAAAGAAGGACTGCCATTGTATTACTCATACGAAGGCAAATCTTTGAAATCACAGATGCGATATGCCGACAGCTTACACGTAGATTTTGTATTCATACTCGGCGACGATGAAATTGATAAAGGATCAATAACATTAAGAAATATGAAGACTAAAGACCAGCATAGTCTCCCCTTGGATCCTTTAAAACTCCCGCAGGAGATATTGAAGTTAATTACCGGATAGCTTATTGATCTCTCTTTGGAACACTTTCACAGCATAGAAATATAAAAAGCATAACAGGTTTGGCCAAAACTGAAGTCCCTTGACTTTTTTTATACACCGGATCGGTCATAAAGCGGGTTTCCCGGTGATATAACCTTTATAACTATAAAAGGAGGATTCACTCATGGACTTAAAGGGAACAAAAACTGAAAAGAATTTGCTGTTAGCCTATACCGGCGAGTCTAACAACAGGAACTTATATTCCTATTTTGCATCACAGGCAAAAGATGAAGGCTATGATCAGATTGCTGCAATTTTTTTGGAAACAGCCGACCATGAAAAAGAACATGCTAAGCAGGAACTGAATTTTATTCAAACAAGAGATGTGGAACTTCCTGCCGTTGTTTATCCTGTTAAGGGATTTGGCAAGACTGTTTCAAACCTGGAAACAGCCGTTTCCGGTGAACATTATGAACAGAGTATAATGTATCCTGAGTTTGCATGGACAGCCGATGAAGAAGGTTTTTTTGAAATCGCCCGAATGTTTAGATATATTTCCACTGTAGAAGCCCAACATGAAAAACGCTATCTTGCCCTTTTAAATAATGTAAAAGAAGGGAGAGTTTTTAAAAAAGATACGGTTGTAAAATGGAAATGCCGCGTCTGCGGCTATGTAAATGAAGATAAGGAGGCTCCGCATAGCTGTCCTGTATGTTCGTACAGCCGTGCTTGTTTTGAGCTATTAGCAGAAAATTATTAGGCCTGAATAGGAAAAATTTCTGCGGCTGTCTTGCTCATCAGTTCAAAATCATTGGTTACAAAAACTATAATAGACATATTTCCCTTTTACCCTATCTCAGCTTTTACAACACCGGAAATCTGCTCACAACATTTTTCAGTTATCTCATTGCTGGGACCTTCAACCATAACACGGCATAAGTTCTGTGTGCCTGAATAACGTACCAGCACACGGCCGCTTTCACCGAGTTCTTTCTCTACCTGCTCTATTATTTCCACCACCTTCGGCACAGAAGAGATTTCAGGCTTGTTTTTTACAGGTACATTAATAACCTTTTGAGGGAATACATCCATTAATTTGGCAAGCTCGGACAGGGGTTTCCCTGTTTTTACCATTGCGCTGATTAACTGCATTGCAGTCACTATGCCGTCACCGGTAGTGTGGTGATCGAGAAAAATCATGTGACCCGATTCTTCACCGCCAATGATGCTCCCTAAACGTTGCATGTCTTCAAGGACATAGCGGTCGCCCACTTTGGATGCATGGTGTTTAAAGCCGTTTTTTTTACAAGCTATGGTAAGACCGAGGTTGCTCATAATAGTGCTGACAAGCAGGTTGTTTTTCAGTTTGCCCTCATCTTTTAATATCTTGGCACAGATAACGAGAATCTGGTCGCCGGTGATTTCGTTGCCCTTTTCATCAACAGCGATAAGGCGGTCTCCGTCACCGTCAAAGGCCAGCCCTATGGCTGCACCTGTTTCAATGACACGCTTTTTTAGATCACGGGTATATTGAGAACCACAATTATCATTAATATTAAGGCCATTTGGAGCACGGTGGATTACTTCAATGTCGGCGCCCAGTTCAAAGAATGCATCCGGGGCAACTTTGTAAGTGGCCCCATTTGCAGAATCTATGACTATCTTCATATCTTCCATAGACAATTCACGCGGAAAAGTATTTTTCAGAAATACAATATATCTCCCGTGCACATCTTCCAGACGGTATGCACGGCCCATTTCCGCTGCAGGGGGAACCATTTCCGGAAGCTTGCCTTCGAACATCAGCGTCTCTATCGTTTCCTCCTCTTCGTCGGATAATTTAAAGCCGTTCCCCGAAAATATTTTTATCCCATTATCCTGATAAGGGTTATGAGAGGCAGAAATAACGATACCGGCGTCAGCACGCATGCTCTGAGTAATAAAGGCAATTCCCGGCGTAGGCAAAACGCCTACCAGATAGGGTATACCGCCCATGGAGGTAATGCCTGCCTCAAGGGAACTTTCCAGCATATAGCCTGAAATTCTCGTGTCTTTACCGATAATCAACCTTGGTTTATGATGTGATTTTCTCAAAAGATGTGTAACTGCCTGTCCTACTGAAAATGCAATGGCAGAATTCATCGGATAACGGTTAGCCTCGCCCCTTATCCCATCTGTCCCGAATAATTTACCCATTTACTGCCTCCTTGATGAAATAAATCTAAAAAATTACTTTTTGAAAAGGTTTAACAACGGCATGAAGCTGTCTACTTCGCTGCAAAGACTTTCAATGATTGCTTCAAGCCATTTTACACCTGCCTTTGATATATCGATAGGTAAACCTTTTATAAAGTCAATATATTTCTGATCGCTGCCTTTTTTGTGTGCATTGACTGTGGTAAGAAAAATATCGCGCAATTCCCCGTTCAGGTCATTTGCAGGGGGATTGGTAAAAATATTCCGGATTTTGTCGGCGGCATCATAAAATTCCTTTTTACCGGCTTCAGATTGTCTTTTATCCGGGTACTTTTCAGTTAAAACCTTTGCTTTGTCTGCCATATCCCGAAGACGTTTAATACGTTCTTTCTTTGCCGATGAAAGTTTGTCCATTGCTCCTGCATAAACAAGGTCGCCGAATTCCTGCTTTTCAAAAAAAGGTTGACGAATATAGGTATACCATTGTTCAAGGGCAACCAGATTTGCCAGGTAAAGGATGTTGTTGCCAACAACACGGGAGATGGAAAGATAGTTCCCCGGGGTGTTATTAATGGTTGCGCCAGACAAAGATTTACCAAAGATCAGCTTGTTCTCCTCAATAACATCCTTGCGTAATATCGTCCCTGCGGCAACAATATTTCCGTAGCTCACAAGGAGCGGACCCACCATACCGCCCTGCCCTCCAAGGAAAATAGGGGGCTGATTGAGCATTACACCTCTTGGAACATCACCGATAAGTGAAGCCGTTGTTTTGTCTCCGTCAGGAGTGAAATTAAAATGTATGTACGAACTGCCGACTTCACTGTGATTTTTACGACTTGTGCCGCCAGCCATCAGACAGTCGCAAAAATTTATCAAACTCCCCAGAGTTACAAAAGGGAAAAGAATGGTCTGTTTCAATCCTACGCAATGGGCTCCTCCTGCTTCTTCTTCCAGAATACATCCTTCACGTACATGAGCGCCAAGACCCATATTGGCCTTTTCAAGAAAAACAGCTTTATTGAAATATCCGGCTTTTAGTTCTACATCCGGACCTATCTGGCAGTCATCAATTGTTACCGGGCCTTCGTATCCTATCTTTGCCCCTGCCGAAATTACTGTGTTTTTGCCATAAATCCGGCAGCCCGGATAGATTGTCACTCCGTTGCCTGAAATAAGTTCAGGGTCAACATCCTTACCAATATCCAGAGTTAAAGGATTAGGAATATCAACACCTTTTTCTACTAATCTGACAATCTTATCGTATGACCTGACCTTGAGTTCCACAGATTCCTCCTTATAGCATATCTTTTGGCAGGAAAACGAGATAAATCATAATAATGTTAATGGTTTGCCGTAAACATGAGCTTTCGAAAATTAACATTTTATATAATTCAAGTCAACAAAGTAAATAATGTTATTTAATTTAGATAAGTTAGTACTTTTGAATAATCCAGGCATCACAAAGGCACGCAGGATGCCCGGCCTTGTAAGTGGGGTAATTCAAATTCAATGATTCATCTTCACAATGTTCAGCTGCGGCCAATGGACAGGAGGGAATGATTGAAGGTGAATTGTTGTTATAGAAAAGAAATTGCTATTAAATTTCTGCGCCGGATTCTTTTAACTGGACAAGGGAAAATACGGGGCCGTCCTTGCATATGTATTTCGAACCGATGTTGCACCGCCCGCATATGCCGATGCCGCATTTCATCCTTGCTTCCAGCGTGGTAATTACATGATCATCCTTAAAATTCAATTTGGCAAGATTTTGAAGGACAAACTTTATCATAATGGGGGGTCCGCATGTAATTGCCACAGTATTGTCAGGAGATGGGGCAACTTCATTTAAAACAGTAGGGACAAATCCTATCCTCTTATGCCAGCCGGGATATTCATTATCTACAGTCAGGATTAAATTCACATCCGAACGGGTTTCCCATTCCTTTAATTCATACTTATAGCAGAGATCAATAGGGGTTCTTGCTCCATAGATAATAGTTATATCGTCATAATCGCCCCTGTTGTCCAGCATAAAAAGTATCAGTGTCCGAAGGGGCGCAAGGCCGATTCCTCCACCGATGAAGAGTATCTTCTTCCCTTTTATATCCCCATAAGGGAAACTGTTGCCAAGAGGCGCTCTTATGCCAATCTGATCGCCTTCACGCAGTTCATGGATCGCAGAAGTTACTTCCCCTGCCTTCATAACGCTGAACTGTAGATAATCCATTCTGGTAGGTGGAGAATTGATAACAAATGTTGACTCACCAACACCAAAAACATAGATCTGTCCAACCTGGCCGGGTTCAAAGGAAAAGCTTTTCATCTTATCAGGATCATTAAAAATTACCTGATATGTTTTTATATTGGGCGTCTCATCAATAATTTTGATAATAGTAGCCAGTTCAGGAAGGTAAGGATTAAAGCTTTGTTCCATGTCTTTCACTCCGGACTTCTAAGTTGGGAAACAATTTCACTAATATCTACAGAAACGGGGCAATACCTGATGCATCTTCCGCAACCGGAACAGGCAATTACTCCATTATATTTTTCAGGATAAAAAAGGAATTTATGTCCTACCCTGTTTCTATATCTTAAGAATCTTGTTGCTCTCGGGTTATGGCCACTTGCTTCCAGAGTAAAATGATAAAACATGCAGGCATCCCAACTACGGATCCTCTCCCCCTTTTCCAGGGTCTGTTCGTCGGTAAAATTAAAACAGTAACATGTGGGACAGAGAAATGTACAGGCGCCGCAGCTTACACACTTGCTTACTGCTTGCTGCCAGAATTCATCAAGGTCAAAACGTTTTCTCGATATTTCGGTATGGCTCACTGACGGAAAGGGTTTTTTTACTGCATCATGTGCCTGTTGTTGTTTCTTACGGGCTTCCTCTATAAATTGGCTTCCGTCTTCCATCTCCGGCATTCCAAGGATAGCCTTGCCTTTTTCGCTGACAGGCTCAAGGAGAAACCCTTTCTCAAGGACGGTCATAAGTACATCAGATCCTTCCATGTTGGCAGGTCCGCCCCCTAAAGCAGTGCAGAAACATCCTGCAGAGGGTGCCGGGCAACTAAGTGTAATTATTGTGGTCTTGTCGCGGCGTCCCTGATAGTATGTATCAGGACCGTTCGATTCTATAAAGACCCTGTCATAAACAGTGAAACCCATTGCATCACAGGGGCGGCATCCAAAGATCACTGACTTCGGGTAATCCATATGTGTTTCTATCTCAACGGACACCTTTTTCGGGTCATCAGTTTCTTTTTTATATTCATATGAAAACAAAACATCGCTCTGCGGATAAATTACCGACTTTGGCGGACTGTTGGCGGGTCTGTCCAGACAGAGGGCGTTTCCGGTGATGAAAGGCCTGAATATGACAACATCGCCCTCAAGGACAGGTGTATATAAAAGGGCATCTTTACTGATTGCCCCTAAAAAGTTTTCAATTTTTTCTTTTGGAAGAAAACCTGTTTCTGCCATTAAATTTTATGCTCCTTTATCTTTAACTCATCAACATTAAACATAAACATAGGAGGTTTTTCATCAAGGCTGACTCCCGGTTCATAACCGTAGAGTTCCTTCATATCCTGGTTGATCTTCCTTTTCAGTTTGTTTACCGGTATGCCCATAGGGCAGGCACGTTCACATTCGCCGCACTCAACACACCTACCTGCCAGATGAAGAGCATGGATCATGTGAAACATAAATTTCTCAGTGAACATCATTTTTTGTGTAATCCAGTGAGGATCGCGGCTTTCTGCAATGCAGTTATCACTGCAAATACACATGGGGCATGCATTCCGGCATGCATAGCAACGGATGCAGTGGTCGAATTCCTTCTCCCAGTATTGCATGCGTTCTTCAAGTGTTTTACCCTCAAACTCCTTTATATCATTATAAACGCTGTCAGGAGCTTTCTCCGACTTTATGGGATCTCCTATTAAATGGTCATATACAAGAGGTGTAGGATATTGACATGTCCTGCATTTATCAGGCGAGAAATCAGTTATAGCTAATGTCTTTTGGCCTTTTTCCGTTTTAATGGTTATGTTTCCGTTATTATCAAAGGAAACCTCTTCAATATATTCCCGATTTGTTTCTCTCAGTATCTTATTCACGCTTATCACGCCTGTACAAGGAATGCCTATAACAATCAGGTTTTCCCGTACTATCAATCCTTCCTGAATAAACTGGACTATGGTGCGGCTGTCGCAGCCTTTAACAATAACACCGGTCTTTTTCTTTTTAAGAATCGGGAGGTGCGTTGTCAGATTGTGCACACATAAAGGATTCCAGATCAGCTTATCAATCTGGTCTGCTGAAGTAATGTAATGCGGCGTGGCATGTATTGCATCAAAACCCTGCTGATATCCGATTACCAGATCAACATCATTTAACACCTTTGCAACAACTTCTTTGAGTTTATCTATCAAGGGTTTACCTCATTTTTAATATGGAGGGGTCCCAACTCATGAATTCTGTTAGTAAATTCCGTTACCGTTTGCTGCCATCTTGCCCCTTCTGAAGCAGAAACCCAGGCATAGTAAAATCTCCTTTCATCAATACCCAGGAAAGGGAGAAGCCTTTTCAGCATTTCGAGTCTTCTTCTCGCATAAAAATTCCCATCAGAATAATGGCAGTCCCTTGGATGGCAACCAGAAACAAGCACTCCGTCCGCCCCGTTGAGGAGGGCCTTTACTACAAAAAGCGGGTCAACCCTGCCGGAGCAAGGCACTCTGATAATCCGGAGGTCGGTTGGCTGTTTGAAACGGCTTACACCGGCAGTGTCAGCTCCACCGTAAGAACACCAGTTACATAGAAAACCGACAACTCTGAGTTCTTTAGGGGCTACTTCTGGCATATGGCATTAACCTCCGCTAAGAGCTGATTATCGGTAAAATGCTGTAATTGTATGGCGCCACAGGGACAGGTTGAAGTACAAACACCGCAACCGGCACAGACAGTCTCAATAACTTCGGCTACAACCTTTCCATCCCGAAGTTCCTTGTCTTTGATAGCACCAAAGGGACATGTTTTCACACATTTAAGACATCCGACACAAGTATTTATATTGACCCTTGCAACAGCAGGATCGGATTCGAGCATATCCTTTGAAAATAGCGCCTGAACCTTACTGGCAGCAGCACTTCCCTGACCTACGGAAGCCGGTATGTCTTTAGGCCCCTGGCAGGCACCTGCAAGGAATACACCTGAAGTATTTGTCTCAACAGGTCTTAATTTAGGATGACTTTCCACATAAAACCCGAAGGTATCATAAGAGATATGTAGCTTTTCTGCCATATGCGCCGCATCCGGTGTTGAAATCACCGCAGTACCGAGGACAACAAGATCGGCTTCAACTTCAACCTGAGTTCCGAGAAGCGTATCAGCGCCGATTACGACCATCTTGTTTCCTTTAGGATAAATTCTTGATACGCGTCCCCGTACATATTTTGCCCCGTATTCTTCCTGCGCCCTTCTTGTAAACTCATCATAGCCTTTTCCATTGGAGCGGATGTCCATATAGAACACATATGATTGAGAGTCAGGGATATGGTCCTTTGTAAGGATAGCCTGCTTGGCAATATACATACAGCAGAAGTTTGAGCAATAAGGTATTCCGATGGATTTGTCGCGTGAACCTGCACAGGAGACAAATACTATTGTCTTCGGCTCAACATGATCGGAAGGTCTTATAATGTGACCTGACGTGGGACCCGATGCGTTTAGCAGTCTCTCATATTGAATCCCCGATATCACATCAGGGTAACGGCCTCCGCCATACTCCGGAAGTTTATCCATATCTATAAGACTGTAACCGGTAGCAACAATAATCGCACCTATGTCCTCTGTGATGATCTCATCCTGCATTTCATAATCAATTGCCTTTGTAGGACATATCTTGGCACATACACCGCATTTCCCTTTTACGAACTGGCGGCAGAATTTCGGGTCTATCTTTGCTTTTTTTGGAATGGCCTGGGGAAAGGGAATGTTGATTGCCCGTGTCGGAGCAACACCATAATTGAATGCGTCGTATGCATTTTTGGAAGGACATTTTTCCATACAGGCGCCGCAGCCAGTGCATTTTGTCCAGTCAACGTACGTGGCTTTCTTTCTGATTTTAATCTGATAGTTTCCAACATATCCCTTGATTTCTTCGATCTCGGAAAAGGCATGGAGGGTTATTTTATCGTGCTGGGCCACATCCACCATTTTCGGACCCAGTATGCAAATAGAGCAATCTATTGTTGGAAATGTCTTGTCAAGGCGTGCCATCATGCCGCCTACGCTTGGGCTCTTTTCCACAAGCAGAACTTCCAGACCACCGTCGGCACAATCAAGGGCTGCCTGCATACCGGCAACTCCGCCGCCGATAACCAGCACCCTCTTATTTACCTTAAAAGATGTTGAATAGAGCGGTTTATTCTGCATAACCTTTGCCACTGCCATTCTGACTGCTTCTGTAGCTTTTGTGGTATTAAGGTCTTTATTTTCGCCGATCCATGAAATGTGCTCCCTGATGTTTGCCATCTCAAAGAAGTAGCGGTTAAGCCCGGCCTTTTCTACGGTACGTCTGAAGGTCAGTTCATGCATTCTTGGAGAACAGGCCGCAACAACAACCCTGTCAAGGCCTTCTCTTACTATCGCCTCTTTTATTTCATTCTGGCCCGGCTCAGAGCAGGTATACATATAAGTTGTTGCATAGGCAACGCCTGGAATTTTTCGTGTTTCTTCCGCCACTTTGGCAACATCAACTGTGCCGGCAATATTATTTCCACAGTGGCAAATAAATACGCCAACCCGCATTTATTCAATCTCCTCTAATTTAGTTTCTTCTTTGCTTTCCGTTGCTTTCGATTTCTGACCTTTCGCTTTTGCCTGCTGTTCCTGCAACTCCTTTGCCTCACGAGCCTGCTGAACAGTGATACGTGTACGTACAAAACGATCTGCACTTACAATCACCTTATCCATGGCAAGATCATTTGGAGAGTAACCATAGGCAAGACCCATAATCTGAGAAAAATAGAGAACAGGCATATCAAAAGAAGAACCCATTACTTTATTTACCTGTTCCTGGCGTAAATCAAGGTTCTGCTGGCACAGAGGGCATGCGACGGCAATACAGTTTGCGCCTGCATCGATAGCCATAGAAAGCACTTTATATGTAAGGCGGTTCACCATGTCTCTTTTTGGAACTCCAAATGCCGCACCGCAGCATTCAACTTTAAATGCAAAATCACATACTTCAACCCCGGCAGCTGCAAGGATTTTATCCATTGACACAGGGTTTTCCGGGTCATCAAATTGGGCAATCTCCGGAGGTCTGTTAAGAATACATCCGTAATATGGCGCAACCTTCAGATCAGGAAGCGTGTGGGTAACCTTTGCTGTTACTGCATCAAGCCCGACATCTTCATAAATTACCTGCAGGGCAGATTTAGCGAAGACTCCGCACTCATACGGTTCATCAAGAAGCTCGTTGACTTCTTGTTTAAAGGAATCGCTTTTCGTCATTCCGTGCTGTGCCTTTTTAAAGGCTGTCATACAGGAGGGACAAGGCGTAATAAGGGTCTTAAGACCGGTCTTTTCAACAATTGCGAGGTTTCTGGCAGCAAGGGCAGCAGCAAAAACATGGTCTACCGTATGCGCCGGTGTTGAGCCACAGCAACTCCAGTCATCAGGCTCTCGAAAATCTACCCCGAGGGCTTTTAGTACAACCTTCAGGGATGTATCATATTCGCTTGCCGTGCCTTCAAGTGAGCAGCCGGCATAGTAGCCGTATGTTGTTTCAATCATGCTTCTTTGCCTTTTCCTGGAATCTGTTGAAAATTTGAGCTACCTTATCAGCACCCTTAATCCACTTAGGTAAAAAGTGTATCTTTTCATGCTCCATAACCTTTGGTCCAAGCTCCGCATCAGCAAATAAATGACCTGATTTAAGATTATACGAGAGGAGAATTCCCACTTCATAAATCCTGCCGAATTGCTTCATGGAATTAAGGAATGTGTCGTAAAATAGCTTTACATCCTTCTCGGACACCCTGTTCTCACGACGTGCAATAATCCGGAGAATATCCATAATTCCGGCAACATCTATTTCGCAAGGACACCTTGTCGTACAGGTTTCACAAGTGGCGCAGAGCCATATGGCTTTTGAATTAAGGATCGTGTCTTTCTGTCCTGTCTGGAGAAGCCTCATGATCTGGCTCACAGGGTAATCAAAATACTGTGTATAAGGACATCCTGCGGTACAGTTGCCGCATTGATAACAAAGCGAGGGGTTTTCTCCGCTTTCTTTGAAAACCTGTTTAATAAAATCTAAGTCGACATCATTGCTGAAGTTAATTGTATTCATAATCTCTTATTATAACTAAGACGCTTAATGGTTTTCAAAAATAGCATATTATTAATAAATTTTCAACAAACTGAGTAATTATTATTGGAATATGCTGTAAAAGTGCTCAAATTCATTGCTACGGTGTAACTTAGGGTTAGAACATCTTGAATTTAGAGAAGAACTAATCGATATTGTTGTGATTCTAAACTTCTTGACTCCTTATAATAGCTCTGGTAGGATGCTTAACAAATTCCAAATCGAAAGGAATGCAAAATATGAAACCATCAAAAATAGAAGGTATAAACAAGGTTTTGATTATAGGTTCCGGCCCTATTATCATCGGTCAGGCTTGTGAATTTGATTATTCAGGCACGCAGGCATGTAAAGCACTGAGAGCTGCCGGGTATAAAATTGTCCTTGTTAATTCAAATCCTGCAACCATTATGACAGACCCTGGAATGGCTGATGCGACATACATTGAACCACTCACAGTCGATGTCCTCGAAAAAATTATAGAAAAAGAAAAACCTCAAGGATTGTTGCCTAACCTTGGGGGACAGACAGGATTGAATCTCGCTGCGGAACTTTCAAGAAAGGGTATTCTCCAGAAACATGGCGTGCAGATTATAGGTGTCCAGGTAGACGCGATTGAGAGAGGGGAAGACCGGGATGAATTCAAAAAGACAATGAGCAAACTCGATATCCCCATGCCTGAGTCCGCCCTCGCCTATTCTATTGAAGATGCACTTGAAATTGCCGACAGGCTCGGTTATCCAGTTGTCATAAGGCCGGCATATACCATGGGTGGTACGGGCGGTGGTATTGCATATAATAAGGAAGAGCTAAAGACTATTGCAAGCAGGGGTATTTCAGCGAGCCTTATCGGTCAGGTACTCATAGAAGAGGCAGTTATAGGTTGGGAGGAACTGGAGCTTGAAGTAGTAAGGGATGCTGAAAATAACATGATTACCGTTTGCTTTATTGAAAATATCGACCCCATGGGCGTTCATACGGGAGATTCCTTCTGCTCTGCTCCCATGTTGACCATATCAGAGGATGTGCAGCAAAAACTGCAGGAATATTCGTACCGGATTGTTGAAGCCATACAGGTAATCGGTGGGACAAATATCCAGTTTGCCCATAACCCGGATGACGGGCGGATCGTGGTCATTGAGATCAACCCCAGGACTTCACGTTCATCCGCCCTCGCCTCCAAAGCCACCGGTTTCCCTATTGCCTTTGTTTCTGCCAAACTTGCAGGGGGATATATGTTAAAGGATATCCCCTATTATAGAAGCGGGACTCTTGATAAATATGTGCCTTCAGGGGAGTATGTTGTTATAAAATTTGCCCGCTGGGCCTTTGAAAAGTTCAGAGAGGCAGAAGACAAGTTGGGTACACAAATGAAAGCAGTGGGCGAAGCAATGAGTATCGGCAAGAATTATAAAGAAGCATTTCAGAAAGCAATCCGCTCTCTTGAGATTAAACGTTATGGTCTGGGTTTCGCAAGCAATTTTAATGACCTTCCCCTTGACGACCTGATGAGACTGCTCAATGAACCATCATCGGAAAGACAATTTGTTATGTATGAAGCATTACGGAAAGGCGCAACAATAGATGAGTTATTTGAAAAGACAAAGATAAAACACTGGTTTATAGGGCAGATGAAGGAGTTGGTCGAGCTTGAAGAGGAAATTCTGCAATATAAAGGAAAGACGCTTCCCGACATACTTCTTGTGAAAGCCAAGGAAGACGGCTTCTCAGATAAATATCTTGCTAAAATCCTTGTTTTGAAAGAAGAAGATATCAGGAATAGAAGGATTTCCCTGGGTAAAGTTGAAGCATGGTGTGCGGTTCCGGTAAGCGGCGCCGACGCTGCATACTATTACTCAACATATAATGCCCCTAATGAAGTTGCAATAAGCGACAGGCCTAAGGTAATGATTCTTGGAGGCGGTCCGAACAGAATCGGCCAGGGTATAGAGTTCGATTATACCTGTGTCCACGCTGCATTTACACTACGCGATGAAGGGTATGAATCAATCATGGTGAATTGTAACCCTGAAACAGTTTCTACCGACTACGATACCTCTGATAAACTTTACTTCGAACCCCTTACTGTAGAAGATGTATTAAGCATTTACAATAAGGAAAAACCTATCGGTGTGATAGTCCAGTTCGGAGGGCAGACTCCGCTCAATATTGCAAAGGAACTTGAAGAGGCAGGCGTAAAGATATTGGGCACATCACCTGAAAGCATAGATCTTGCAGAAGACAGGAAACGTTTTAAGCAAGTAATGCATAAGCTTGATATACCACAGCCTGAGAGCGGAACTGCAATAACACTTGAGGAAGCACTTAAAGTGGCAGGTAAAATCGGTTATCCTCTCATGGTTAGACCATCATACGTGCTTGGCGGGCGCGGGATGGAAATTGTCTATGACGATGCAACACTTACCTCCTATGTGAATGCAGCCGTAGACATATCCCCAGGCAGACCTATCCTGATAGATAAATTTCTTGAGAATGCAATTGAAGTGGAGGCAGATGCAATAGCAGACGGCGAAGATGCTTTTGTTCCTTCAATTATGGAGCATATAGAACTTGCCGGCATCCACTCCGGTGACAGCGCCTGTGCAATTCCGCCCAGGACTTTATCTGAAAAACATATCCGTACGATAAATGAATATACGAAAATGATCGCCATCGAGTTGAACGTTGTAGGGCTCATGAACATCCAGTACGCAATTGCCGATGATATAGTCTATATCCTTGAAGCAAACCCCAGAGCAAGCAGGACTGTGCCTCTTGTGTCAAAGGTAACGGGAGTTCAGATGGCACGCATTGCCACACAGTTTATGCTTGGTAAAAAACTGAAAGATATAGGACTGAAGCACAAAAAATATCCCCATGTTGGGGTAAAAGAGGCTGTATTTCCTTTCAATATGTTCCCTGAAGTTGATCCGACCTTGGGGCCTGAAATGAGATCCACCGGAGAAGTTCTTGGTATGGCTGACTCATTCGGTCTTGCTTTTTTCAAATCTCAGGCTGCTGCAGGTCAAAAATTGCCTGAAACAGGCACTGTACTTATCACAATATCGCCAAAGGACAGAAACGATGTCCTCGGTGTGGCAAAATATCTGAAAGAAGCAGGCTTCAACATCCTTGCTACGGAGGGAACACAGAAATTCTTTGCAACTAATGGAATAGCATCAACACTGATAAAGAAAGTTCACGAAGGAAGACCCAATATTCTTGATGCGCTGCACAACAAGGAGATTCAGCTTATTATCAATACGCCGATCGGGAAGAACAGTATGTATGATGATTCTTACATAAGAAAGACAGCTATAAAATACAAAATACCATATATTACAACAACTGCAGCAGCCAAAGCAGTGGCAGAAGGTATCAGGGCATATATAGAGAATAAGGAAGGAGTGGGAATAAAGTCACTCCAGGCTTACCACATGGATATAGAATGACATTACGTCTCCTTGCGGGGACGATTTTTTTATGAAGTGATAATTGTTATGCTTTATATGCGTTATTCCAATTCTAAATCAAGGCGCTATCATCGTTGGCTTCGTCATCAGATTCTCGACGTACTGCTATCGTACGCCTACGTCTCCTCTTCCTTGCCGCCTTGATTGCCCCGCAAGCTGAAGCGGGGTAAGTCATTGCATCCTTGATTTATAATTGGAATTAATAATTTTTTGGAAAACAATAATTTCTCATTCAGGGTTTCCGGATGAGAAATTTTCATGTTTTTCTCTTGTGTACATACTCAGGAAGTTCAAGAAGCGCATCCTTAAAGGGTGATGGCTCAAAGATCTTTAAACAATCTTTAGCTGCATTTGTGTACTGCATTGCCTTATCGGATGTATATTTTATCCCGTCATATTTTTTTATAATTGCACTTACTTTCTCAAAATCTTTCAATGTAATACTCGATTTTTCAACAACTCTTTTAATAACAGCTTTTTCTTTCTCTGTTGTAGCATTCATAGCAATGATAAGGGGAAGTGTTATTTTTCCTTCTTTAAGATCTGTCCCAACTTTTTTCCCGAGAACTTCATCGTATGAGTTGTAATCAAGTATATCATCCGTCAGCTGAAAAGCCATGCCGAGATTTTGTCCATATTCTTTTAAGGCAAGCCTTTTCTCTTCATCAATATTGCTCAGTATAGCGCCTATTTCACATGCTACTGAAAAAAGAACAGCCGTTTTATTCCTGATGATTTCAAAATACTCTTCTTCACTGGTACTAATATCCGATGTCTTCAAAAGCTCTAATATTTCACCTTCTGATAATTGCTTTGTAGTATGCGCCATGGTTTTTATTATTTCAAAGTTGTCTCCGTCTGCCATAAGTTCAAAAGATTTTGTATAAAGGAAATCCCCGACAAGGACGCTTGCTTCATTCCCCCATATTATATTTGCTGTTGAAGCACCCCTTCTCGTTTTCGCATTATCTACCACATCATCATGTAAAAGTGTTGATGTGTGAATAAACTCAATGATTGCCGAATAGGTTATATGCTGTTCTCCATTATAACCGCAGAGCTTTGAGCTGAGCATAACAAGAATCGGCCTGATTCTTTTTCCGCCCGATCTTATTATATAGTTTACAATCTCTTTTATAAAACCGACTTTTGTTGAAACCAATTGTTCTATTGATAATTCGAGTTTTTTCAAGTCATTTTCTATCAGTTTTATAATCTGCTCCATCTTCCTACCCTTTCTTCAGACAGTAATAGCTTTCAATTTCTTCCGTATATTGCTCATTATCGTATATAAAAAGAGGTTTTTCAATAGTTACTTCCATACCACCTTCTTTTATGAATTCAGCAAGAAAAAGATTGGCACCCTTTTCTTTTTTCGGATAAATCAATCTCAGTCTTTTCGGCTCAAGTTTATTAGCTTTGGCTGTATAAATAAGTTCACCCAGTCTTTTTGAAGGATAAATAATATAAAAACGTCCTTTTTTATTCAATAGAGTCGATGAAGCTGAAAGCAATGCCGGAAGGTCAATATACGATTCATATCTTGCTATAAATCTTGAATGTTTTGGACTTTCTCTACCCGTATGACCTTTTGTATAAGGAGGGTTGGACGCTATTACATGAAAAGGCCTCTTTTTTAAACTTTCAACAAAAAGTTTAATATCACCGTGGATAAATTCAATGTTTTCACACTTGTTGAGATCTTTATTCTTTTGAGCTACATGGAATAATTCCTCCTGTATCTCTATGCCCATCATGGAATTATTGTTGCCTTTCTTCGACATATAGACCGGCATAATGCCACAGCCTGTTCCAATATCCAACAACCTTTCATGTTTTTTCAGGGTTATAAAGTTTGACAGTAGAATAGCATCGATGGAAAATCTGTAGCCATCCTTCTTCTGGATTATTTTAAGTTCATCATTGCATAGAATATCAAGTGTTTCATCGTCTTCTAATAACATAATTATGTTTTACCAATCATGGGTTAATCTTCATTTACGAAAAGATTGACCCGGGATTTATAATTGAAGGTATTTCATTCGTACCTGTATAAAACCAGGCCTGTGAGTATTTTAGGATAGAAATAAGTTGATTTAGGCGGCATATAGAGACTATGGTCCGCAATATCTTTCACTTCTTCAACTGTTGTGGGGGGGAGTAAGAGCGCCAGATCAAATTTACCTTTTTTTACATCGCTTATCAATTCATGCGAGTCTTGAGTAAATTCAATTTCGTCATCAGATATATAAAGCAGTCCCTTCAATATACCGTTATGCGCTATATTAACTTTCAGTTTTTTAAGGCTCTCATGCATATTATTATCCATGGGAATGGGTTTGTTTACCTTAAGCATATAAAGCACATCAGGCGCATCTTTCGAATATAAAAGATAAGCCGGCATGTCAGATTGAGAAATTAGTTCAATTGCCGTACTGAGCGAATTATCGTTATCCAGCAGAATTTTATCAATATCAGCATATTGCTTTACTGAGTTTAAAATTTCATTAATATTTTTAAATTGTTTAAATTTTATCATTCTGTGATAAGGGAGAATCACAATGCCATTGGAATACATATTTGTTAAATAAATCGGTATATAAGAAAGTCCCAGCCTGTATGAAACATCCAGCCTGTGATGGCCGTCGGCAATATATATGTTTTTTTTATCTATTTCCTTAGAAAGGGCGTTTATTGCATCCCTGTCTGTCATCTTATAGAATCTGTTTGTAACAAACTGCTCGTCAATAAAGTCATAGATAATCTCTTTTGGAGCAGTTGTAAGAATGTTTTCGATATCCTGCATCTTATCTTCATAAAGACCGAAAACAAAACTTGTGTATGTTTTTAAAGAAGAGATCAGCCTTTCCCTGTCTTCTTTTGCCTTTTTCCGTGTTTCTTCGTGCGTAAGCATACGGTTTTTTTCAATCTTATTAAGAGCAATAAAACCTCTCCTTAGGAAGGATTTATGCTCGACTTCAAATTCCTGTTCGTATATATAGACCGCATCCTTTTCATCAAAAGTAATTACTCCCTGTTGCAGCCAATGTTCGAGTGTTTCTCTCGCATTATTATACTGATCAAGTGGAGGATTCTGTTCCGGTAATTCCAGTCTGATAATATTGAACCTGTTTCTCTCAGAATAGGTCCGCGCATCTGAAATTACATCATAAGGCGGGCAGACGCAAGAGGCTACATCGCCGATTTTTTCCTTGTTGAATAGCATTCCTCTAAAGGGTTTTATATTTGGTTCATGCATGTGAATTTTTTAACACAGCATATACATAAAGTCAAAAGGTTTTAACTTGACACAGTATAGCTGTTTCGATAAACTGAACCTGTGTTCACATGAACAGATGCTCAGGAAAAGATTCAAAGAAAAAAATACCCGATTCAGCCCTAAAATGGATTCCGGTTGCTTTCATCAATGCAAAGAACATGAAAAAGCAAAACAATTATTGAAATGCTAAGAGTTTTTTATTTCAATAATTGTTGATCCGGACAACCTTTTCTCGCTGGAAGAATGCAGCAATTTTAGATTGTTTAAGAGAGACGAAAAAGCCGTTAAATATTGAGGGTTAACGGCTAATAGATTCATTGAAAGAGGCTGTTATGAAAAAATGTTTTTTTATATGCCTGATTACATTGGCTTTTTGCTCCAGGGTAGACGCAACAACGGAGTATACTCTTGATACATTATACAGGATAGCCCTTGAGCGGTCAGAAAAAATAAAAATTTCCGCTGAAGATCTTTACATAGCTATAACAGGCAAAGAAAAAGCCATGTCATTTTTACTACCTCAGCTTTCAGCAGTTGGAGGATATACAAGATATAAAGATTCCAAAATATCCGATTCGGTTACGCTGATTCAACCGGATGAAACAGCGTCCTACGGGGTAAGACTTGACCAGTCAATGTCATTGTCCGGCAGGGAAATTACTGCTTTTAAAATCTCAAAGGACAACATAGAGAAGAGCAGGTTAGATCTTATCGCAGTGAAAGAAGCTTACATGTTTCTTGTCTCCAGCGCCTACTACAACTATTTGAAGGCAAAAAAAATCGATGATATTTCAAAGGCTAATGTGGAGAGATTAACGAAACATAAAAATGCAGCCACAACGAGACTCAGGATAGGAGAAGTTACAAAAACAGCCCTTTTGAGAGCGGAAGCGGAGTTGTCCGGGGCTCAATCTGATTTGATAAAAACAGGTAATTTAACGACCCTGAGAAAGGCTGTTCTTGCACGGATTGTTGGAATAGATGAGGATTTTGAAGTAAAAGAAAATAGCGAATTACGGGACTCAAGGAGCACCCCGGAAGAAATAATTGAAGGATGTCAGCCTTTGGCTGTCGAATGTTTGAAAGAAAAAGCCAATATTGAGCGCGCCGAACTGAAATCGGCAAACATGCAGAAAAAAATGGCCGACGATATGGTCAGGATTGCAAAAGGAGCTTACTGGCCTACAGTTTCAGTTGAAGGTGTATATCAGAAGAGGAAGGAAACTCCTGAAACGGGGAGCATTGTCCGTGATAACCTCTATGGCGGATTAAAATTTAACTTGCTGTTTTTTGAGGGCGGAATACGTGATGCTCAGGTAAAAGAAGCAGATTCAAAAAAAAGGCAGGCAGGGCTTGCCTATGAAGACCTTAAAAAAAATGTCAATATTGAGGTTGAAGGCGCTTATCTCGATTTTGTGACCCAAAAGGGGGTTTTAAAATCTCTTGAAGATCAAGACTCATTTGCAAAAGATAATTACAGCGCTGTTACAAGACAGTTTGAATACGGGCTTACTAACAGCATAGATGTTATGGATGCCAATACTTTACTAGTTACAGCAGAAAGACAGCTTGCTGATGCAATTTATAGTTACCGGTTATCCGTATTGATGGTAAAACGAGCAACAGGAATACTTTTGAAGTCAATAACCGGTTCAGACACCAATTAATTCACAGGAGCGGTTAATAAATGAAAAAGATGAAATTTGTTGTCATGTTCGGCTGCTTGTTATTTACTGTTTACTCCTTATTTTTTTTAATCGGGTGCAACAAAAAAGAAAATAAAACTTTGGAGAAAACTTTTAATGTTCAGGTTCAGACAGTAGAGAAAAGACAACTCAGGCCATTTATTGAGGCCACCGGCACGCTAACTCCTTTTGAAGAGGTTTTTATCAGCGCAGAAGTTGAAGGGGTTTTGAAAAGCGTAAAAGTAGATGAAGGCACAATAGTTTCGAAGGGCATGCTCCTTGCGGCAATTGACGATACAGATTATAGCCATGAAGTGAAAAAAGACGAAGCGTTGCTGAAACAGGTTGAAGCAACACTTGCCAATACAAAGCTCGAGTTTAAGCGAAAAGAAGCCCTTTTTAAAGAAGAGCTTGTTACGCGGCAGCAGTTTGATGATGTGTCTACAAGGCTTTCTCTCGCTGATGCAGAGATTGACAGGGCAAAGGCGTCTTTGTCCCTTGCTAAACATAAACTTGTTAAAACAAGGGTATATTCTCCTATTTCATCTATAGTAAAAGAGAGAAAAGTTTCAATTGGGGATTTTGTAAAAAATGGCACTCAGCTTTTTGTGATTATCCAGTCAAATCCTTTAAAATTACACTTTTCAGTCCCCGAGAAAGACGTGAGGAGGCTCAAGGTAGGCCAGGATATTGCGTTAAAGGTTGACGCCTTTCCTGATAAAGATTTTAAAGGAAAGGTCAATATTGTTTATCCGAGCCTTGAGGAAAAAACAAGGACACTTCAGATTGAGGCATTGGTTCCAAATCCCAATGAAACTTTAAAACCCGGTATGTTTGCAAAGGTGCTGCTCTATACCGGAGGAGAAACGGCAACGGTCGTTGTCCCGATAACTTCACTGCTATATGAAGCGGAGAAAGTAAATGTTTTTATTGTTGAGAGCAACATGGCAAAAGAAAGACCTGTAAAGATCGGCAGTAAATACGGAGAAATGATGGAAATTATTGAAGGTCTGAAAGCGGGGGACAGAGTTGTTGTTGCCGGGCAACAGGCACTTTCAGAAGGTGCAAAAGTTGCCGTGCTGGCAGCGCCTGCAAGCTCGGAGTCTGAGGCTGTCCCGCCTGCGCCAGGAGGGAGCGGTTCGCAAAAAGAGATAAAAAACAAAGGCGAGGCAAACAGCAAAAAATGAGGCGCAATAAGATGATAATAAGAATACATTTGTTATGTTTTATCCCCGAACTCCTAGCTTCAGGTAGTCCAAAACTCAAAATTCAACATTTAAAATTTAAAATTATCAGCCGGAGGCTGATATGTGGTTAGCCGATACATCTGTAAAACGTCCTGTTTTTGCAACAATGCTCGTTATGGCACTTGTCGTGCTCGGCATTGTTAGCTATCCCAACATCGGCGTTGACCTATTCCCTAAGGTAGATTTGCCTATTGTTAATATCAGAACAGAGCTTAAAGGGGCGAGTTCTGAAATTATGGACATAGATGTCACAGACAAAATTGAAGAATCTGTAAATACAATCGATGGCATTAAAACAATTACTTCCACAAGCACAGAAGGCGTGTCTGTCATATCGGTGGAGTTTATTCTCGAAAGGAATATTGACCTTGCTGTCCAGGATGTGCGCGAAAAAGTATCGGCCATAAGAAGAAAATTGCCGACAGACATTGACGAACCTGTAATTGAAAAGGTGGACCCTGATGCATCGCCTGTTTTGTGGTTTGCCTTGTCCGGCGAGAAATCACCGCGGGAACTTTCCACATATGCAGATGAAGTATTGAAGGAACAGTTTCAGAGAATCAACGGTGTCGGGGCAATAAGAATGTATGGTCTTCGTCTCAGACAGGCCAGGGTGTGGCTTGATAACGATAAACTCAGATCATACGGAATCACTGCACAGGATATAATGGCAGCACTCAAGAGGGAAAATATCGAATTGCCCGGTGGAAGGATTGAGAGCAATACGAAAGAATACACAGTAAAGGTAAAAGGTGAGTTTCCGACAATACAGCAGTTTAATGACCTTGTTGTGGGCTATTCCAGGGGAGTAGCCGTTAAGATCAAGGATGTAGGACGTGCTGAAGACGGTATGGAGGAAAAAAGAAGTTTTGCACGATTTAATGGTAAAAATTCCGTAAATCTTGGTATTCAAAAACAGTCGGGCACCAATACAGTTGAGGTTGTGGACAGGGTAAAAAATGAACTGAAAATTATAAAGAAGACACTGCCGGCAGGGATGAATCTGAATATCGGGTTTGATCAGTCGGATTTTATTAAACGTTCCATCAACGAAGTTCAGCACCACCTTATATATGGAGGTTTTTTTGCAGTTCTTGCAGTTCTCCTGTTTCTCCGGAACATCAGGACAACTATAATCAGCGCTTTGGCCATACCGGCATCCGTAATTTCTACCTTTGCCTTGATGAACGCTTTCGGCTTTACATTCAACAACATGTCAATGCTTGCCCTTTCCCTGTCCATAGGTATTCTTATCGATGATGCAATTATTGTTATAGAAAACATACAAAGACATATAGAAGAAGGTATGTCACCCCGTGAGGCATCGTTCTTTGCTACATCGGAGATAGGGCTTGCCGTGTCTGCAACAACCCTTGCAATTATTGTGATATTTATCCCTGTTGCATTTATGAAAGGGATAATCGGAAGATTTTTCTTTCAGTTCGGTATGACCGTTGTATTTGCCGTCATGGTTTCCTGGTTTATTTCCTTCACACTCACACCGATGATGGCTTCATTATTTTTAAAACATAGCGAAAAACATTCGCAAACACCCTTAAAGGAGGGTGTCTCTGCGTCAAACTCCTCGTTGTACGCAAGACTAGTAAATAAGCATATTTTCAGGAATATTTCCGACAGACTGGAAGGGGCATATAAAATACTGGAGGAACGATATAAAAAGCTCCTTGCTGTTGCACTGGGTCGAAGGAAGACCGTTCTGATCCTTGCAATAGCCATATTTTTAGGTAGTCTCTTTTTTACAAAATTTATCGGCAAAGAGTTTATCCCCTCTGAAGATCAGAGCAGATTTGTTATCAGGTTACAAATGCCTGTTGACTATTCTGTTGATGAAGTTGAGCATATGTCAAGACGTGTTGAAAGTATCGTAAAACAATTCTCTGAAGTGAGTGCAATCCTTTATTCACAGGGTGGAGGATTAACCAGAGAAGCAAATAAAGGCAATATGATGATAAACCTGAAACCAAAATCTCAGAGAAAGAAAAATCAGAACCAGATAAAGACAGAAATGAGGAGGGCATTTAAAGCCATACCAGGACTGAGGGCTTCTGTAGAAGATGTGTCGCTGATCGGGGGAGGACAAAGGCAGGTGGCTATTCAATACAGCATAAGAGGCAGGGACCTTGAAAATCTTAAAGCATACACAAAAGATATTCTGGGTAAGTTTTCCAAGCTTCCCGGTATTGTTGACGCCGATACATCCCTTGAAACCGGAAAACCGGAAATACGCGTACTTATTGATAGGGATAAAGCGGCAGATCTTGGTATTGATGTCGCGACAGTGGCAGAAGCAATAAATTTTCTTATCAGCGGAGAAGTGGATATTACAAAATATAAAGATGAAACCAAGGGAAGAAGATATGATTTGAGGGCAAGGCTGATACAGAAAGACAGGGAAAATCCTGACGATATCGGAAAATTGTATGTCAGGGCAAAAGACGGGCGACTTGTACAACTCTCAAATATTGCGATGTTTCAGGAAGCAGGCGGTTCAAATGTTATTAACAGGGTAGACAGACAAAGGGCAGTTACGATATTCGCAAATCTTGAAATGAAGCCGCTTGGTCAGGCCGTTGAAGAGCTTAATAATATATCTGCAAAGATACTGACAACTGAATATTCAGGAAAATATAAAGGAGAGGCCGATATCATGGCAGAATCATTCGGGTACCTGATGTTTGCCATGATGCTTGGTATTGTTATGGCATACATGGTGCTGGCTGCCCAGTTTGAAAGTTTTGTCCATCCTTTTACTGTATTGCTTTCTATGCCCTTTTCTTTTGTGGGTGCCTTTGGCGCTCTTTTGCTATTCGGCAAAACCTTGAATATATTCAGCTTTATCGGGCTGATTCTCCTTATGGGACTTGTAAAGAAAAATGCAATTTTACTTGTTGATTATACGAATGTTCTCAGAGAGAGGGGCATGTCAAGGAAAGATGCGTTGCTGGAGGCAGGTCCTGTGAGACTCCGGCCGATTCTTATGACAACATTTGCCATGATATTGGGCATGATGCCCATTGCAATCGGTATCGGCGAGGGCGCTGAAACACGGTCCCCTATGGCGCTTGCTACAATCGGCGGATTACTGACTTCCCTGTTCCTTACCCTTGTTGTGGTACCGGTAGCATATGATCTTTTCGATGAATCAAAAAATAAATTTTCCAGGAAACAGCTTAAAGATAAAGCTTAATCATGGATTGTTGAATCCGGGGAGGCATTTGTTATGAAAATGATTATCACCGTATATAACGATGCAATAGATGAAGTTGTTATTGCTGCTTTGAAAAAAAATAATATTAAGGGCTACACCAAATGGAAAGAGGCATATGGAGAGGGCACGGAAACCGAACCGAAACTCGGCACACACTATTGGCCCGGTAAAAACTATGTACTTACTGTGGTGGTTGAGGATGAAATGATGCCGATATTATCTGATATGATTAAACAATTAAAACAGGAACATCCTAAGGCCGGACTAAAAACATTTATTTTGCAGGTAGAAGGCATTATATAAATTAGGTTGAATTACCCCACCTGCAAGGCGGGACATCCTGCGTAGTTTAATGAAAAAACTAAAGGCAGGATAATACTGACTCCTGCCTTTAGTTTTTCAAATATATAAACTATTTATTATATAAACCTTCTTCTAAATGCGGCAAGCCCGGCAAGTCCGGGAGCAAGAAGCCATAATGCACCGGGGATGGGGACGGGAGAGGTTGAGCCCACTTCCACATTGGCAAATGTCGCATAGGGTTTGTTGTCCCCCCAATTACTTAGCGGGGCCTGAAACATCGTACCCAACATGATCGTGTCCAGATTGGTATAATCATTTCTTTCCGAAGTTCCTACCGCTGCTCCATCAATGTAAAAATGAAGCATCCCGTCAGTACTACTTAACTGGATTTTGAGGTCGTGCCAGCCAGCAGTACGAGCAACCCCGGTATCCGTCCATGCAGGATTATTAATAGGGGCAGCGGCGTGATAGTAATAGCTGCCGGCTTGGTTAAATCTACTGCCAAACTGAACATCTGTCCAGTCATCGGCTTGCGGCGTATATGAAGTGGTAGGGACGGCATAAAGTTGACCGCCTCGGTTAATCCCGCCATCATCATAATAGCTGACTTTCATATAAGGGTTGTATTGCTTGTCCATAGCACTGGTGTTAATGTTTTTATTATAAACAACACCCCACCATTCCCAACCTTGATTAACTGAAACCACGCTCACATTAACTGCATTCCGACCTGCCACAGTAACTTGTTGCATTGTAGCAACAGGTTCTATTCCCCAGCGATATCCTTCATTGTCCCAACCAGGAGCATAGTCTCCGATCCAAGGAGTTGAGAAATTATCCTGAAAGTTGTAAGCATTTGCGGAAGCAACCATTGAAAAAACCAGTACAACAACACCCAATAATAAAAATTTCTTCATTTTCTCTCCTTTTTAAAAAGTATTTCGTAATATCAAGCTATAGCCTACTACATAAACCTTCTTCTCAACACAGCCAAGCCGGCGAGTCCGGGACCAAACAGCCATAATGCGCCGGGGATAGGAACAGGGGCGCCCATCACCTGCACATTGACATCGGAAGACTTATCCCAACCATATCCATTAGAATCCCATGCTCCGAGTTCCCCAACTGTGCCACCGGACAAAATTTGTGCGTATAGCATGGAGTCATTGGCCCCTTGCTGGGTAGAACCGCTCAATCCGGCATTGGAGGAATGGAGGAAGGCATCGACGACATGTGTATATGGAGATTCTCCTTGCACATCTTTCAGCGGTCCGTCAAGGAAGAACTGATAGGTACTCGCTCCACTCAAAACCTTGTTAATGATAAAATCGATCTGATAAATCTGAATAAAACTCAAGGAGTTTCCCTGATAGCTTTGACCGTCAGAATATGTAACCGGAGTGATCGTAGGTGAACCTGACAATTGGGCAATAGTTTTCCCAGCTTCACCGAGCCAGAGCGAAAGGCCTGTATTGCTTGTGGACCATACACGGATTGTGCTGACAAGGTAATCTCTTGAACCTCCAATTGTAAAGTCGTCACCGTTAAGCCAGCGGTCAGATGCCATGGGGTCGGCTCCAAAAGCCCATTGTACATTGCTTCGATTATTTCCCGCAGCATTGTTCAGGTTAGATGTGGGCAAACCCCTGTCGAACAACAGCTCTGCTGATGCCTGGTTAGCCAGGAAAAGTGCCATAATGACAAAACAAATACTAAAAAATAAAGACGTTCTAAAATAGCTTTTCATACTGTACATCCTCCTTTTTTTGTTTGATCAAACTCACCTGGCAACCTGGCAATCTCTGTTTCAAGATCCTTGGGTTTTCCGTCCCATCCTCACGAATGGTTTAGCTTTAACAGAATTATAATACATTGTCTTATGTTGTTTTACAATGTATTATCTAATTTGTATGTAGGATATATTATACAAGTTGTGTAGGATAAGTACAGAACTTTTTGTAATACTTGATAAATGTATTGACTTTTGTAATTTTCCTTATTTAAAAATAGAAACAAATTGCCCCGGCTTTTTCAGGCGAGGCAATTTTTAAGGTAGGAAATACTTCAATGATTATCAGTCATGAACAACAGTACATAGAATTTCTATGGTTATTCACCACAGTCGGCTAATTACTATTTCTTTACGAGTCTCCTTCGTATACCTGCCAGCCCGGCCAAGCCTGAGCCGAGAAGCAGAAGAGCACCGGGTAAAGGCACTGCGGTTGTCCCTTCAACGCTGATTGAGTATACCCTGTTCGCATATGGGTAGCCTGTAAGAAATGTTGTCTTCGAAACACTTCCGGTGATTTCACTTCCCGGATAGGTAGTCCAGAGCGTATTCCCGTAAAAAATACTGGAATTGTCAAAGTAGATTCCAGTACCAGGGGCGGAACCGCTTGTATAATACCATCCGATGATATCTCCGACTTTTACTGAAATAGGTGTCGCAAAGGAAAAGGTCTGTCCACCAAAAGTTGTAGTGACAAAGGGACTACTGCCCACAAGATCGTAGTTATCGCCGTTCTCCCTGAAAATCTTCAGCCTCATCGTTCTTCCCGCAACAGCATAAACTGACCAGGAATCAATCTCACCGTCTGATATTATCCGATGGTTTACATCTATAAAGGTGATTCCAGTTGCTCCGTCGACATATGATCGCACAATGGTATCATTGCCTCCAAGAAACGCTGCAGAAGCTGAACCGTAGGCCGCGATAAGCAAACAAGCTGCCAAAGCAAAAACGTAAACCATCTTATTCATAAAGTCATCTCCCTATTTCGCAAACCTGCGCCTTATACCAATAAGTCCCAGGAGTCCGGGAGCAAGAAGCATAAGTGTCGGCGGGACAGGCACAGCCTCAACACTGACCAGATCGATAGCAGGACCAAAAGATAAATAATCCATACTCTCGAATCTAAGCGTCGTAGTTGAACTGCTGGCAGTAAAAATAAAGGATTTCTCCGTCCAACCCATGTTATCCTGTGATTTATCGGTGACATCAAATGTATACTGTATTGAGACATCTCCTGCCGAAACAGCAAGGTGCTTAATTTCTGGAGGTCCCATGTAATTACCGGCAAGCCAGAAATCCACACGATATTTTGCGTTAGTATCAGTAGCAAAGGATTGTTGAATCCAACCGGGGGTATCTTTGTTAACATCAATACACCAACTACCATCCTTCGCTACCAAGGGGTCTTGCCACCAGTCAACATTGGAGTAACTCCAGGCAAGCACATTATAATTCTCAAAGCTTCCGTTCTGAATTAGATTTGCTGCTTGAACACCAGTCGATATAAGAATAAGTAAAAGTGCACCAACAAAAATTATTTTCTTCATGTATTTCCTCCATTGAACATTGATTCCAACACTTGTATCAACATTCTTCATAGCCGCCACGGTTGACCTGTTCTGCCTTCTAAAATTGATGAACACACCTAACAGGTCGTCACCATGAAACAAAAGCTACGGCAGAAACAAAACAGTCGATACTATCCTCTTATACAATGTATAACAAATTAAATTCATTTGTATGTAGGAAATATACGACAGTTTATGTAGGAAATGTTAGTGAATTGTTGTAATACATTAAGCTACCCTATCAATTCTTCGGATTATTATGCAAATATCCTCATAATGTGTGCCGTTACTGCAACCATTATTCCAAAATAACAGCAAATGACGGTTCTTTGGGTGGAGCTAAGTAAAATAAAAAAACAGAGTAGGACACTGACAAAGCTTTTTGGGAAGCAGCTTTTTTATTTTCACAATAAAAAGCAAAATCAAAACACATACTACCGGCACAACTGTCATAACAGCCAGAAGTAAAATAAGTTGTATTTGTCATCAATAAAAGATAATATAAAACGTTTTACGATGAATTCACCCGGCGCAACACAAAATATTTCAAAAAAAGACCAAATTATTCATGATACTAAAAGCGTAATAAAGTCTTTTGGCCTTGTTTTCGGCGACATAGGCACAAGCCCAATTTATACCTTGACAGTGATTTTTCTTTTACTGAAGCCGACGTATGATAACGTTATCGGTGTTCTCTCTCTTATTGTCTGGACATTAATAATACTTGTTTCTATCGAATATGGGTGGCTTGCGATGAGTCTCGGCGAAAAGGGTGAGGGAGGTACAATAGTTCTGAGAAGCATACTTTTGCGATACATCAGGAAGAGCAGAAATGCTGTATTTATCACAATCCTTACTTTTGTAGGCATATCCCTTCTTGTAGGTGATGGAGTTATTACCCCTGCCATAAGTATACTCAGCGCTGTGGAAGGTATCCTTCTTGTTCCTGGTTTTAAAGAAACAAAACAAATAACACTGATAATCATTGCAAGCATCATTGCCCTCCTGCTCTTTATCTTTCAGAAAAAAGGAACGGAAAAGGTGGCGGGTGCTTTTGGGCCTATCATGTTTATCTGGTTTTTAGCACTCGGTATATCCGGTGTCATATCTATTATTCATACTCCATCTGTTTTAAAGGCTGTTAATCCATACTATGCATTCAAGTTTTTTTATGAAAATGGTCTCGCAGGTTTTTTTGTGCTCTCAGAGGTAATTCTTTGTGCAACAGGAGGTGAAGCTCTCTATGCCGATATGGGGCATCTTGGGCGCAAACCCATTATCAGGGCATGGTACTTCGTTTTTATTGCATTGTTGCTGAATTATCTCGGTCAGGGGGCATTTGTTATCAATCAACCTGGCAGTGCATGGAATGTGCTTTTTGGTATGATAATGTATGAATCGACATTATGCTATATCCCATTTCTGATTCTTAGCATTGTTGCGACAACTATTGCTTCCCAGGCACTCATTAGCGGCATGTTTTCAATCTTTTATCAGGGGATTAATACCCGTTTAATGCCCATGTTTAAAGTTGAATATACTTCAACAGAAATGAGATCCCAAATTTATATCGGATTTGTAAACTGGTTTCTCCTGGTATCGGTGCTGTTTATAATATTCCTGTTTAAAGAGTCCAACAAACTTGCTGTAGCATACGGCCTTGCCGTAACAGGCACTATGACATTAACAGGTATCATGATGACAATGATATTCTTTTTAAGAAAAGAAAAGATTAAAACACTTATCGCCTTTTTTGTTACCATTGCAGACCTGGCCTTTCTCATTTCAAATACTTATAAATTACCGAACGGAGGATATTGGTCGCTTATCATTGCAGCTATCCCTTTAAGCATAATTCTGATATACACCGGAGGCCAGAGAAAGCTTTACCGGACTATTCACCCTCTAAAACTTGACACCTTCCTTTTCAGCTACAACCAGGTATATAAGGAGCTGAATAAAATAAAGGGTACCGCTCTTTTTTTTGCCCGTGGTGTAAAGCAAATACCATCCTACATTGTTCATACTATGTTTATGAATAATATCATCTATGAAGACAATATTATTGTTTCTATTGTTACAACAGATCAACCCTTTGGCATTAATGGTTTTTTTAAGGAGGCTCTTGCCGATGGATTACGGCATTTTGAGATTCAGATGGGGTATATGGAGGTAGTAGATGTTGAAAAAATACTCAAAAAGGCAGATATTAACGAGAAAAGCATTTTTTATGGACTTGAAGAGATAGCTACCCATCATTTCATATGGAAATTATTTTCCATTTTCAAAAAACTTGCACCTCCTTTCGTACAGTTCCATGATTTACCTTCCAATAAACTTCATGGCGTTGTCACAAGAATAGAGCTTTAATCCCATATTTGCCGTTAGAATAAGTATCGGTCTCGGGTTGTCCTAAGCAAATTGTTGTCTGATGGAGTCGAGGAAGCCTGGTCCGTGCATTTTTTGATTAATAAAAAGGCTACAAAAACAGGCGCACGAATCAGCTAACCTGCCATCTGTAAAATAACGATTGCATTTTGAGGTGGAATTCACCTCATCAGAACTGCCTTACTTATTTAGTTAGAATTAAATAAAGACCTAAGAAGACAAGCAGCATCCCGGCTATGTAGCGAATTGTAATTGTCTCACGGAAAATCACAAAACCAACGATGCTGGCTATAATAAGCCCGCCAAGACGTACCAGAGGGGAAGCAAGAGATATAGGAGCTCCGGCGGTAAAGGTCGCATAAAGACCAATAGTAACTGCGCTGAAAGACACACCCACACCCAGAGCATAGAATAAACCCAAAAGATCGGAGTTCAAAGGAACATTGTTCAGGCGTTGCGAGAGAACCCATATTATACCAGTGGCAAATGTACACCCACCGTAAACAAGCAGGCCGAGACTGCTTGAGATGCGGCCCGCAGCCAGTTTAATGAAACAGTCTGCCGATGCAAGAAAAAATGCGGTAATTGAAGCATATATAATCCACAAATGGATTTTCATAATTCAACCGTCCTGTTTTTTCCTCGATTCTACAATATATCTTTAATGTTTTGGCAATAAAACTACTGATTTTTCAATACATTTTTTGTACGTAATGTTTTACTTTACACAGGGCTACTGAAGGATCACAGGCTGTGGGCGGTCTTTTCCTAGATTTTCAAAACGGAGGGCTTATTAAAAGCCTGAAACCGGGTGACAAGGTTGTGATTCATGTGACAAGACATGCTCAGGACCCTGTAATGATGGTGCCTTTCATTTTTAATATTATGCCGCAGCCCGATGGTACACTGGGTTTTGCGCAGATACCAAACATTAAACAAGGCACATGGGATAGATCCCGGTACCAGCTTTGAGGCAGCCGGATAGCGTCTCTTGCGTTTATTTAGTCTTGACGCAAAGGTCATTCTTTGCACATACTATGTTCCATGCTCAATAATCTCAGGAATGAACTGGAACTACTTGCAAACCCTGAAAAGTCAGAAGTGCTTCGCCGGTTTTTCAAAACCGGTCCCGGCCAGTACGGTGAGGGCGATGTCTTCCTTGGTGTTATTGTTCCTGTCTCCCGCAAAATAGCAAAAAAATATACCGATTTACCCGACGACGGGATTCTCACCCTCCTTAAATCAAAGATTCATGAAGAAAGGCTTATAGCCCTTTTGATCCTCATCACTCAATTTGAAAAAGGTGATGTACATAAAAAGGAGCAGATTTTTCATCTTTATCTTCAGCACACAGCATTTGTCAATAACTGGGACCTCGTTGATCTCTCGGCTGAAAAAATTATCGGTGTATACCTTGACGGGAAATCCAAAGAGATACTCTATAACCTCGCATATTCGAAAAACCTGTGGGAGAGACGCATCTCCATCATCTCCACATTCCATTACATCAAGCAGGGAAAATACGATGATACCCTTGCCATTGCCGACATCCTGCTTGGGGATAAGGAAGACCTTATCCATAAGGCTACGGGGTGGATGTTAAGAGAGGTTGGCAAACGCTGCTCAGAAGAAGCAGAGGAAATGTTCTTGCGCAAATGTCACCATGAGATGCCGAGAACAATGCTTCGTTACGCCATAGAACGTTTCAGTCCGGAAAAGAGGCGCCTGTATCTTTAATTCTATTTCCGAATGGAAGGATAATAACCCGACACCGTTGTGAATGATATATCTGGAATTATTGTAAGTATATCTCCAGCATCAAACATATCAAAGTTTTTCGACATTGCACTCATAATAAATAATATTTAAGGTGTTTTTACCATGTCCTGTTTTGGGTGACAGTCAAGAATTAAGTCGGAAAAACCGGAGGAAAACAAACAACTATCCTGAACCGAGACAGAAGATATGCTTTCCACCTGTGGCGCTGTTTCTTACGGCGGGCATTTCGCACAAATAGACCTGAACTGCATAGTGCTCAGGTAACGGTCGCCCCTATCAGGCAATATAACAACAATTGTACCATGATCCATGTTTCGGGCTATCTGTAAAGCTACTGCTGCAGCAGCCCCGCTTGATGTTCCGACAAAAATTCCTTCTTTCTGGGCAAGCAGTTTTGTTACTTCAAAAGCCTCGCCATCTCCAACGGTAATCTTATCGTCTAATATTTCGGGCTGATATATCTTGGGCACCATAGATTCAGTAAGATTTTTAAGACCCTGGATCGTATGACCTATAGCCGGTTCAACACCGACAATCTTTATTTGAGGTTTTTTTTCTTTCAAATACTTTGAGGTACCCATCAGCGTCCCCGTGGTTCCCATACCAGCAACAAATACATCAATCTCCCCCTTCGTTTGCGCAAATATTTCAGGACCTGTTGTTTCATAATGTGCAAGAACATTATCGTCATTGTTATATTGGTTTGGCATAAAATATTTATCCGGCTCTTTTTCAAACAACTGGTAAGCCCTCCGAATTGCACCGTCAATATTCTCTTTTGCCGAGGTAAGAAAAACCTCTGCGCCAAGGCCCTGGAGGATAAGTCTTCTCTCCATGCTTACACACTCGGGCATACAGAGATCAACCTTGTATCCTTTCGCAGCGCCTATCATTGCAATTGCAATACCGGTGTTGCCGGAAGTAGGTTCAAGAATGATTTTATCCTTAGTTAAATCACCACGTGCTTCTGCTTTTGTTATCATATAGAGGGCAGGACGGTCTTTTACCGACCCTCCCGGGTTGCATCCTTCGAGTTTACAAAATACTTTTGTATTCGGATTCGGGTTGATGTTCATCAATTCTACAAGTGGCGTATTTCCAATTGCAGACAAAATATTCATAAACTTTACCTCCAGTAATTAGTGTTCCGTCTTTGATCAAAAGAGATTAGCAGAATAATTTATATTTCACAAGAGAAAGCCTTATTTTGAACTTTTGCTTATGCAAAAGATAGAGCCTAACTCAAACGAATGAAACCTCGGGAGCATAATGAGTGTATTGGCCTGGGACAGTCCGACACTGTTGCTTATCCGAATGGAAAATATGAGATAAATATTAATTAATTTGTATCACAATATTTCTACGGGATTCATTAGGACCACTTAAACGCAGGGAAATAACTAAATATTACAGCTATCAACACCGGATGCGTTGTGGACATTCTTCAATAATTATGTGACCCGCTTATACTATGATTTAAATAAATTAGGAGATCGTTAGTGTTATTTCCCTCAGAAAAGTGTATACTATAAGCACGGTCGATCTCTCCTTCTTCACTCTGCGGCTGCTCACCAGGTCGGCTGATACGGAATACAATCGCAATTCGATTCCTGACATATTATCAACTAACCAAATACAAAGAGGGTGACAAATGTCAACTGTTGCAGAATTCATTGAGGTAAGAAAAAGTATCGAAACGCTCGCTACAAAGATCATTATGTTTGCCGAGCACAATGCAGTCCTGGATTCAAAGCAAAATCTTGATGAAGCAAATAGGCAATTGGAAGTACTAAAGACCATGGTTGACAACGATGTGCAGGTAATTGCCGCCAGCCGTCTTTCCAGGCAGCTCGTAGGTCTCGGTAAGAAGGTTGAAACAATGACAGCAAAAATGCCCGCGGCGAAAAAGGCAGCTGCTAAAAATAAGCAGCAGAAGGCTGTCTGAGTTTATTCGAGGGCTCATAGCAACGAATTTAAGTAAGTAAATTACCCCGGTTGAACAAGCTTTTGTTTCCGGTGCGTTCCTTCTTATGAGACCCGTCTTCCCGCAATAATTCACAACAATGATTGAGAGGTCATAAAACCGGTTCATCCGGTTATTTCATACCCGGTAATGTCGCCTGCTTTATTGATTTTTCTCCAGAGGAGGTTAAAATCCCTGTCAATATTTTAAAGTGGCAGAACATTGAACCTCCCCGCAGCAAAGCTTCGAGAAATCTATTGATAGAATAAAAAAGTGCTTCCCTCATATATCGAAAACGTGTAAAAACAGGATTTTAGTTTGCGATAGATAAATCACAAACAGGAGGTAGTCATGAAAAAAGTAGCACAGATTACAATGGTTGTGGTAATTGGGTTTGTCCTTGCGGCATCCACCGGATATACAGCAGACAAGAAGTATTCTGGTTTCCTGGGAGACAATTATAAGAATCTGCAACCCGGCCCCGAAGGCGGCGTCAAGGAGCGCTGGCTAAAGCCTGGGGTAACGTTCGGCAAATACAATTAAGTTCATGGTGGACAGTGTCATTTTTTTCTTTGCAGACGATTCGGAATATAAGGGCATCGACCCCAATGAGATGAAAGAGTTGTCAGTAGCTTCAACCAAACAATAGTTGCGGCCTTCAAAGACAAATATCCCATAGTAACTGAGCCTGGGCCAGATGTTGCCGGATCCTTATCGCCATTACGGGCATTAAAGCAAGGAAACCTGCTGCAAGTGGTGTATCATCGATCCTTCCTGTAGGGATAGCTTTCAGCCTTGTGTCACCGGTGCCTGGAGCGGCTCCGGCACAACCATCGCAGAAATGGAGGCGCTTGACTCTCTTACCAACGACGTCATACTTATCGCCGTTGACAACAGGACTGCGGGGTATACAGAACGGTTTTCCAAGTGGGAATCGGCCCAGGAGGCCTTCAAGTTCTGGGCCGAGCGGGCGGTAGGGTTCATAGATGATACCCGTGGTCTGAAATAGCAGGGTCACACTTGTAAAAGGCAAGAAAAAAATACAAAACCAAAGTGAGGCAAGGAAACCTGGTCTATTGATAATTTTATCAATAGTAAGGGAAATAGAAAATATTGCAATAAAAAGGGCTTGAATCGTTCAGACTGGCGGGGGCTACTTCCTCACGTTTCCACCTAGTGATAACCCACGTATGGCAAACCAAGGGCCTTCCCATAAATAAGCCTGACAACTCAAGCCTTGAAGAGAGTTTTTCCACCAACCCCACTCTCTTTCAACATTACCAGTCTAATGGTGGGTGGACCGCCTTCCGGTAGATGTTAATACTGTTATAGCAGAAATTCCGAATTTGTCAACAACGGGATATGTATTTATTTCTCTTTGAAATCAGCGTCCGGATAGGTAAGGCTTATTCTATGTGAATCTGTAGGATGGATGTGGGACTCTACTTTGAGGCATAGGGGGGGCAAATCCTGCGCCCAGGCGTATACCCTGTTCCTGGTTTGCTCATATTTTTCAGCAAGGTTAACTACTGATGAATAAAAAAAGGCAGAGCTATTTCTAACCCTGCCTTGATAATTCATAAATTGTTTTGCTATCCCAAATATTTCCTCTTAAGCCCTACGAGCCCAAGAAGACCAGGGGCAAGAAGATACAGAGCAGATGGGAGGGGGACTGGAGTTGCTGTCAATTGGATATTGTCCAAGTAGGCTGATGTATCTAAAGCTCCGCTCCCGGTGCCTATGAAGGCAAGTATATGCGAACCTGCCGATAAAACTCCAAAATCAACAGTTTTTTCAGCCCATTCCGATGAATTGGCAGGGAAAAGGGATTTCTCGAATCCATCAAGAAGCACTTTTACTTGTTGACCAGCAGGGTAGCCTGGCCGCAATGCCATAAAAAAATCAATTGCCACTTTTGAAGTCGAAGTTAAATTAAAACTTTGAGATATTGATGAATCAGCCTGCTTTAGAAAGGCAAAACGGGAACCATCGTACGCTGCCCCACCCCATGCTGTATAGCTATCAGAAACACCTGTCCCACCCGAGAATGTCCAGCCTATGCCTGAACCGGTCGGCAAATACTGTTAACCATAACCAAGTACCCCATATGGATAACTGTCCCATTTTGATTCAAAACTGAAATTTGTTAATGAAAATTCAGTATGACCGGTACCAACAAAGGTCAAAGAGATAAACATTATTGCTATAAATATAAATCCAATTGAACGCTTCCCCATAAGAACAACCTCCTCTTTTGTCATTCTCTGGTAACCCGACTGTCTGGCTTGAGACCCTTATGTTTTCCGTCCCTACCGTCACCAGTGGTTTTGCTTTATCATAATTATTTTACATTATATTACAATTATAATTTATTGTCTGGAGGATATCTACGACAGTTTGTGTAGGAAAAGTTAGATTAATGCCAGTCAGGGTAATACCACATACTTTGCTGTTAACTTTCACTCCGGTGTGGCATCTATGGCTTTCTGGTAGACTTGACGTTGTTCATCAGGAGGGAGAGAAGCAAGAGGACGTAAGTGTGTTTCAGGGATTCCGTTTTTCACTTTAGTGCAAATATTTCTTTCTGTTTTCGCTGCCTATAATCTGCATAGTATCCTTTTTTATATTATCATCCGTTAACTTATTATGATTTATGGTTAGCAATATCATGTAGTTACAATGCTCTTGCCGGTAATGCGGTAATGTTAACTGTGTGATTATGTGATTCTATCCGGCAATTATTCGGTATCATGAACTTAATAAAATACAGGATAAAATCTTCTATCTGTCGGATGTCTATCGATTTATAGGGCTTATTATGCTTATAACTTATTGATATCATGGGATTTATAAAGCGGAGAGGGTGGGATTCGAACCCACGGTACGCTTACAAGGCGTACAGCCGATTTCGAGTCGGCCCCGTTATGGCCACTTCGGTACCTCTCCTTGCCTGAAAGAATTCTTTCAACAATGCTTTGCACTTCTTCTCCAAAACACCGCCCTGGACTTCGAACTTGTGGTTAAGAGGAAGTTTGTTTACATCAATTAAGGAGCCAAGAGCTCCTCTCTTCACATCGTAACAACCGAAAACAACTCTCTTTATTCTTGCCTCGATGATTGCACCTGCACACATAATGCAAGGCTCTTTTGAAACAAAAAGTGTACAACCCGTTAATCTAAAATTACCGAGCACTTTTGCTGCCATATCCATTACAAGTGTTTCAGCATGGGCAAGCGGCGAGTTTTTATGTACGGTCAGATTATGTGCTTTGGCTATCACTTGATTATCCTGGGATGCTATAACCGCTCCGACAGGCACTTCGCCCGACATGAAGGCAGCCATAGCTTCATCCAGACAAATCTTCATATAGTATTCATCATCCACGGCTTAAGTATATCCGTGATTGTCCATAAAATCAATCAAATGTGACGAAAAACCGGCGCAGCTTGCCTTCCAAAAAAATCTAAACACCAAAAACAAACCACCGTAATGCTTCATAATACTCATCAAACCCGACAGACATGATGTCATTATGGTCGGCACCGGATATCAATACAAGACGTTTTTTGTCTGTCCCGACATGTCTGTATATGGTTTCGGCCTCCCTCGGCGAGACAAGAACATCCTCTTCCCCATGAATAATAAGGGTAGGAAGAGTTATATTTCCGACTATGCTGAGACATTCTTCATCTATACCCTCATAATCAGCTCCGTATAACGGCAGACCGAGATGCATTAGAATCCTTAAAATATTTGCAAAACCACTCTCTATAATGAGGCCTCTTATCTGATCTTCGTAATGATATGCAAGTTCAATGGCAGATAAGCTGCCTAAAGACCTTCCCATGATCCATAAGCCGGCATTGGAATCTCTGTTCTTCAGCTCTTCCCTTACTGTTTTAAAAATTATATGGGCATCCTTAAAAAGATCGGCCAGTGAAGGTGTTCCATTGCTTGAACCATAGCCACGATAATCAGCCACAATAAGATTAATGCCATTCTTTATATAAAAATGGGATACATGGTCATAATCACTGATTATTTCTCCGTTGCCATGAAAAAATAATATCCATGGCCATTCATTGTCTCCCACATAAAACCTGCACGAAACAAAAACACTATCTTCGACAGGCACAGATACATCAAATGCATTGGCCGGACAGTCAGTATGCCCACTGCGTGGATAAAAAATATACCAGAGCACCGGTGAGTTATCAATTATCGAATAATCAGCCATATTGCACCTCATCAATTTGATGCATATACAAGTTCAATCACAGTTATTTCAGGCGGCGCCAGGAAACGAATCGGCGGTCCCCACGTGCCTGAACCCCTGCTGACGTACAGGTATGAAAAGTCAGAGAGTTTAAAAAAACCATTATACATGGGAAAAAACAGTTTGGTAATAAAATTGAAAGGAAAAATCTGTCCTTTATGCGTATGCCCGGAAAGCTGCAAATTAAACAGGCCTATAGCTGCCCGATCTACTATAGGTTTATGCTTAAGCAGAACAGTGAACAGACCTTTAGGGAGGCCGGAAAGCAATACATTATCAGATATTTCCACGTATTTAAATGGCATTCTAACAGCATCATCAACCCCGGCAATGTTGATAATTCCTCCGGCAATTACACTTCTTCCTCTGAGAACTATAAAACCAGCCTTTCTCATGAATTCAAGCGACTCTTCGATACCTGCGTAAAATTCATGATTGCCCGTAACAGCATACTTACCATAGGGAGGGTTAATGCTTTTTAAAGGATCTATGAGGCCATCGAGATGGTCTATCTGTCCATCAACAATATCCCCTGTTGATACAAGTATATCGGGTTTTATTCTTCTGATTTCAGCAGTAATTTTCTCCAGACTTCCTTGCCGGACAATAAGTCCGAGATGAATATCGGAAATCTGTACTATTTTCAATTTTTTTATCTCTTCAGGTATTTTGTCCGTTTTTATTACCAATCGTTCAGTTTTTATTTGTCCTGCCTCATAGTACCCGTAAACAACAATAGACAATGAACATATTAGAGGCACAACAAAAAAACATTTATATGCATGAAGCACGTGTGAAAAATTTATTTTTAATATTCGTCCCGGAACATAGATACATAGCCTGCAAAAATCAATAAAAAGGGAAAGGGGAAAAAACAGAAACAAGACTGCCATCCAGATATACCCTGTATATGCCATAAACCTTGCAAAATATTCATAACCGGCCTTTTCAGATAATCTCACAATCACAGGGGCAAAGACCATTGCAGTCATAAATACAGCGAAGAAAATGCCGGTTTTTATGCCAAAACGGTAGACATATCTTGTTTTCAGACATACATAAAAGTGCATCAGGCTGTATAAAAGAAAAAAAAGGACGAGTATTAAACTCATATAGGTAAATAAAATATCAGCAAAATAGCAGATACACAAGACATACTGATAGGTTTAGAATTTAAGGGGATATGATCTTTGAATTTTATTCCGAAATCACCTCTACAAGCTTAAGTTCAAAAATAAGTTCTTTTCCTGCAAGCTGGTGGTTCATGTCAAGTGTTACACCTGTTTCGTTGACATCGGTTACCGTAACCTTAATCATTTCTCCTTCCGGTGAACGGATCTTAAGCACCATTCCAACTTTAGGAGTAATATTATCAGGTATTCGCGCCGTTTCAATAACACCTACAAGGTCATCCCTGTGTGGACCATAGGCATCTTCCGGCGGGATTGAAATAACCTTTGCATCCCCTTCTTTCATCCCGATTATACCATTTTCAAATCCTGGGATTATTACCCCATGTCCTATCTTAAACTCCAGGGGTTGTCTATCCAGTGATGAATCAAAGACAGTGCCATCTTTTAATGACCCTGTATAATGCACCCTTACAAGGTCATTTGTTTTTGCCTGTCTCATTAATTTCACCTCCTGCGATCCATGCCCCTGTAAAACAATTTGGAAATCTATTAAACGAATAAATTTCCTGAATCAGTATCTCCTGCCGAAACCGCCTCCCCTTCCGCCTCTTGGTTTTTCTCTCTGGGGGCGCGCTTCTTCAACGGTAATTGAGCGTCCCATGAACTGTGTACCGCCTAAGTCTTTTTTTGCCTTTTCTGCTTCTATCTGTGTTCCCATTTCGACAAAACCAAAACCCTTACCTTCAATTATTTTGACTTCTTTTACCTCTCCACAACCTGAAAATAGCTCCTTAAGCTGTTCGCTGGTTACCGAATAACTAAGATTTCCAACATAAAGTTTGCCACCCTGCATTTTATCCTCCTGATATTATTTTTATGCTCCTTGTGGAGATAGAAGCAGGGAAGCACATCTACTCCATATCGAAACATGTGACATAGATTCATGCCCAAGCCATTTGATTATCATAAATTAATTGTTATTAAAAAGAAAGCCTTTTATATGAATCCTTCAAAATACGTATGGATACAACAATTAAAATATATTATAGATAAACCGCTGCATCTCCTGAATAAATTATCAAGCTTGTGCATATTTTTTTGCAATATCTTATCATTATATGATAAAGTACAAAGTTGTGTTCTTAAACGTTGCTACCTACATTCATAAGTTCAAGACAGGAAAAATGTATAGACTAATTTACTGCAACAAACGTTATTAGGAAAAGGAGCGGATGGAAAATAACAATATAAGACAGACATTGCCGTCATTAAAAATAAAAGGTAAAACCATAACATCACCTATAATCCAGGGTGGAATGGGAGTGGGTGTATCACTTGCGCCCCTTGCAAGTGCAGTTGCCAGGGAAGGTGGCATAGGCATTATCTCAAGCGCTGCCCTCGATAGACTTGTCTCTAGAAGAACCGGTAAGACCATGAATACATACGAAGCCGCTTATGAAGAAATATCACTTGCAAAATCAACATCAGGTTTTGTCGGTATTAATATCATGGTTGCCCTTCAGCAAGATTATGAAGCTTCTGTTACAGGAGCCATTGATGCACATGCAGATGTAATTATTTCCGGTGCAGGTCTCCCTCTTAATCTCCCGGTCATCAAGGATCCTGGGGACACTGCTCTTATACCTATTGTGTCGTCTGCAAGGGCCCTTGAATTAATATGTAAAAAATGGGAAAGGGTGGGCTATAGACCTGACGCTGTCGTCCTTGAAGGGCCGCTTGCAGGAGGGCATCTCGGGTTCAGATTTGACCAGTTAGGTCTTGAATCAAACAGATTGGAAAATCTATTTCCCTCTGTCAAAGAGGCAGCCATGCAACATGGTGGATTTCCTGTCATAGTCGCAGGTGGTATCTATACACATGATGATATTGTAAAGTTTATAAGGATGGGTGCGGACGGGGTACAGATGGGTACACGCTTTCTTGTGACAGATGAAAGCAGCGCAACGCAGGCATACAAACAGGCTGTTATTGAAGCAACAAAAGAGGATATACTCATAGCAGAAAAACCCGGCTCCCCCTGTGGCTTACCTTTTGTAGTTATAAAGAGTTCCCCCATGTTCCTTTCCACACTTAATGGAAAGAGAAAACCTAAGTGTGATAAAGGATATGTACTTACCAGAGATAAAAACGGCCAATATACACAATGTAATGCACAAACAGATAATAAAGGATATTTCTGCATATGCAATGGCCTTCTCAGTTCAGCAGGTGACTGTCCCCAGGAAGAACCGCTCTACACAGTGGGTCTGAATGGTTATAGGATTGACAAAACTACAAACGTAAAGGAATTAATGGATGAGTTAAAGGGCATTAAGTAAATGTATAAGTTATGAGTGAAAAGTTGGAAAGATGGTGGATTTCAATAATTGTGTTGTTTGTGGCTAAACCTTCCATTTATGTTGTAATTCAAAATTTTTTTTAAAAGTTTCAAAGATATGCATGATATTATTAATGATATAAGTACATGGTCTATTCTTAAATGGGTTATTATTGTCCTGCTTGCAGGTTTTATCGGCCAGTTCGGCAAAAGTATGGCCCAGGCAGTCATGGCAAAAATCCGCCTTACCAGGGTAAAAAAGCAGGAAGCCAAAGACATCAGTTTACCCCGAGCGACTGAATCCGAGATAGAAGCCCCTGATCACATCAAAAAAAATATTTATGAGGCGCCTGTTCCAAACACAGGAATCCCTGATAAAAAAAGCCTGAAAACCTTATCCAAACAGGAGAAAAAAGCGGCTAAGCTGGCCAAAAAAGGGAGCTGACAACGGCCATCACATAGTTGCTTAGCAAAAGTTCAAAAAGCAAAAACGCGAGCATAAACCAGCTCACACCGTGGGCGAGAGGGGGGGGCTCCGACAGCTTTGCTGGTGGAGGAGGCGACGCAAGCCCCGGTAAATGAAGCCACCTTAAGCGTAATGAGCGTGTTTGTTGAGGACAGCACGACACCGATACTTATCTTAATAAAAAATATGGGATTAACATTATGACTTTGTGAGCATGATCCGTGCATCTGCGACGACACATCGGGAAGCATTGCATATAACAGGGTTCAGATCTACTGATTCCACCTCTTTCTCAAATTCCATGATGAGACTTGAAAACGCCAGGAGCATCCTTTTGAGTTCATCAACATTCACTCCTTCGGATCCCCTGTATCCTTCTAAAAGCGGTCTTGCCGTAAGGCACATCATCATAGATTCCGTATCATGCTCGCGGAGCGGCGCCATCCTGAGCGTTACATCTTTATATATCTCGACAGCCGTACCTCCCATACCAAGGAGGATAACGGGTCCGAACTGTTTATCCATCTTCATTCCTACAATCATCTCAATGCCTTTAAGTACTTCTTCGACAATAATACCTTGAAACCCTTTGATTTTGCCCATCTCTGCGAAGACCTCTCCAAGTCTTTTATCGTCCGGTATGCCCAAAACAACCCCTGAAGCATCCGATTTATGGATAATATCGGGTGAAACCACCTTTGCCACAACAGGATATTTGATCTCATCGGCAAACCGTATTGCCTCAGCTACATCCGCTGTAAAGAGGAAACGCGGTACATCCACACCCGCAAGACGAAGCAAACCCTTTGCCTGCGGCTCCATGACCCAGCCCCGTTCTTTCGCCTCAGATAATATTTCCCGGATATTGTCTCTCAACATGATTTGTACCTCCTCATGGCTTCAGCCATGTGCACCGCGTCTTCTATGGAATCAGCAACGGGAATCTTATTCAGCATGAAACCTTCAACAAGCATCCTGTATTTATCCACATGAGGCACGTAAGCAACGATAGGCTTCCCCTCCTGCTGGTAAAGAAGACTTATTTGTGCTCCCAGATCCATCGTTATCCTGGGCAGGTAAGGGAGTAGAAGTACAATAATGCATTCTATGCCGTCGTTTCTGCTTACTGAACGTACTACTTCCATAAAATCACTGTCTGTTGCACTGCCTGTAAGATCGATAGGATTGGCAAATGAAGAAATTTCCTGAATAGTGGGCGACACAAGGCTATGAAGCTCCGCCTGGGCAGACGGGCTCAAAACAGGTACTGAAAGTCCATGTAAAAAGCATGCATCGGTTGCCAGGGCACCGTGACCGCCGCTACCCGTAATAATTGCAACTTTTCCCTGAATTGACCTTTGATAACAGCTTAATGACTCGGCAAAGGCAACCATCTCAAACTCATCCTTTGCTTCTACCACTCCATATTGTGTCATAATGGAAGAAAAGACTTCATAATCGCCGGCGATAGATGCTGTATGACTTTTCACAGCCGTCGTTCCTCTGGGGGTTTTGCCGGATTTGAGGACAATCACTGGTTTTCCACATTCTGAAGCGGCAACAACAAACTCACGACCTTCGTTTTCACCGAATCCTTCCAGATAAAAACCAATCACATCCGTTTCAGGATCGTCCTTGAAATATCTCAGCATATCCAGTTCTTTTATCATTGCTTTATTGCCTATGCTCACTGCCAGAGACACACCAACCCCTTCAGCAGCACACTTGACCATATGATCCACGAGAATACCTCCGCTCTGGCTTACCATGGCAACTCTTCCCCGTTCCGGTATCACCAGCCTCTCGCCTTGTATGAAGAAAGTGTCCATATGGCCAGAGGCAAAGATTCCAAGACAGTTAGGCCCTATAAACGGGAAATCCCCCTCTTTTGCTATTGAGACTGTCCTATTCTGCAAATCCATAGCTCCTGTTTCAGCAAACCCGCCGGAGATAATCACGGCGCCTCCTGCCTTTGCTTCGATACAGTCTGAAATTATTGAGGGGACGATCTCCGCTTTTGTGGCAATAATTACCAAATCTATATTTGCCGGGACATCCTGCAACCTCCTGTATACGGTTTCACCCCTGATGGCACCACCTTTTCCGTTAACAGCAAAGACCTTGATGGGGTAACGAAGACGGTTTTTGTTATATACAACATTTGCCGGATTTGACTCGTTGGTGAGAGAAACACCCACCACTGCCATTGTTTCGGGTTTGAATAACCGTTTGAGATTCACAGTACCTCCTTATTCGTCAAAAATTCTATCCATTTATTATGGTATTCAGTGCAGTATGTGATGCGGATCGCCAACCTTACCTTCTACACCATAACCATAGGAAATTGTAATCCTTTGGAATAAAGAATACAAATAGTTTTCTGAATATTGTCCAGAGAAAATTTACCGGGATAAGATGGGGAGTCTTTTGAATATATTTCTTTGTTTTATGGGTAGAGGTACCGATAAAATAGTTCTTTATGCGTTGATGATAAAAGCAGGTTATTATATATTAAATTTAAGGAGGTGCTATGAAACCTAAAGTATATATTACGAGGAAAATCCCTGAACAAGGTATCAAACTTATAGCTGAATTTTGTGACATTTTCATTCAGCCAGGCGGAGAACCACCGGATGAAAAAGAAATTATCAGAAATGTCGGAAACAAGGATGCAATTCTATGTCTGCTTTCGGACAGGATTAATAAAAATATCATAAATGCTGCCCCGGTGCTGAAGGTAATCAGCACAATGAGTGCAGGTTTTGAGCATATAGACGTGAGTGAAGCTACAAATCAAGGTATATATATAGGTTATACCCCGGGTGTCCTTACTGATGCAACTGCCGATCTTGCCTTTACCCTCCTGCTGAGTGTATCCAGAAGAATAGTAGAGGCAGACAGATTTGTCCGCGAAATTAACTGGAAAATTGCCTGGTCGCCTGAATTACTGCTTGGGCAAAGTGTCCGGGGATGCACAATCGGGATTATAGGTCTTGGAAGAATAGGCAAGGGGATGGCAAAGAGGGCTCAGGGTTTCAATATGAATGTTATTTACAACAGCACAACCAGACTTTCATCCGAAGAGGAAAAGGAACTGGGTGTTGAATACAGGTCTCTTGACGACCTACTTATAGAATCGGACTTCGTTAGCCTGCACATCCCCCTTACAAAAGAAACGTATCATATAATAGATGAAAAACGACTCGGATTAATGAAAACGGACGCCATTCTGATTAATACATCGAGAGGATCTGTGATAAATGAGGCAGCACTTATAAAAGTTTTAAAAGAAAACCGGATTGCCGGAGCAGGTCTTGATGTGTTTGAAAAAGAACCTCTTGATGCAGATAATCCCCTTCTTAAGATGAACAATGTCATACTCCTGCCTCATATAGGTAGTGCGAATAAGAAAACACGGGGAAAAATGTCGGAAATTGCCGCCGACAATTTGCTGGCAGTATTAAAGGGGCAGCAGCCGCTTTTCTGGCTTAACCCCGAAGTAGAAAAGATAAAATCTTTGACGGATATGAAAATGATCTAATGTAAGTCAGCCTTCATTTTATTTATAGAATTTTGGATATAATTTCTTTGCGCACTCCGGGCAAATACTATGACTAAATTCTGCATCGGAGTGGTCTGCTATATACTGTTCAATTTGTTCCCATTAACCCTTGTCATTACGTATTTTATTACAGCACAGATTTAGGAAGTAAATAGCTCAAAGCTTTTATTTTAGCGAATCCATCCTCACCTCAAGTTCAGAAATAAGCCTCTCCCTTCCCGCAAAGATGCTTCCGATTCCTTTAACTTTTCATAACGTTTTCGTGCTACTTCTCAGTATTTATTACGTTTAAAGTACAGTTTGGGTTTGTACGTCAATTTCATATCCATTATCCTTAACAATGAAACAATTATACAGTCAAAATAATTATGTCAAGCACCTAGGGATTTCTTAAGCAAAGACGAAAGCGCCATGGTAAAATAAGGAACGGTCATCGTCCGCTTTAATATTGATGGTATACTGGCTTATTCATGTAACTTTCGTAAAATCAAATTCTGCATTGAAGCGCAGATAAAAAGAAACGCAAGGTTATTTTTGTTACTATACGACGCTCATAAAGAACAATTATGTGTTATTAATATCCGGGAAATGACAATATTGTAACATCATGGTTATTACTAATGCTCTGTATTGTCACCAGAAATTTAATTTTCTATAAAATAAATCCCTTTGTTATTCCTTTTATAGATTGTTTTATAGATTGTTTATTCATTAGAGTAAGACTATTGGCATTCATTTTGCTATATAATAATGTTCGTACTGCTGTATAATAATGTTCGTAACATTAATTTATCATTTTGCTGTATAATAATGTTCGTAACATTAATTTACCATTAATATAGTAACGGAAGAGAGATGCAAAATATGGAACTGGCAGAAGAATTCAAAAAAATAGCGGGCGATATAAAGATTATCGACAAAGAAGAAGAAAAAGAAATGTACAGCCATGATATAGGCGATGTTCCTACGATCATGACCAAAACATTTTTTCAAATACAACCTGATTTTGTCGTCCAGCCTAAAAGCGTTGATGAGATAAAGAAAGTGCTGGAATTTGCTAATGAGAAGAAAGTGCCGGTTATTCCGAGAGGTGCCGCATCATGGGGATTCGGGGGTGTAATTCCGACAAATGCGGGCATAGTCATTGATCTATCACCGTTTAGAAAAATCCTCTATCTCAACAACGCACAAAAAACCATAACTGTGGAAGCAGGGGCAAGATGGAGCGATATTGACATTCTGGCTAAAAAAGAAGACTTGTGCCTTATGACATATCCGTCAAGCAAGTTTTCCACGGTTGCCGGTTGGATTGCCACGGGCGGTTACGGCATCAATAGTTTTCGCTATGGCCACTTAGCCAACCAGATAGTATCAATGACAGTTATAACACCGTCCGGCGAATCCAAAAAGATTACCCCCAATGATCCGGAGTTTGAGTACTTCGTTTCCACAGAAGGTGAATTTGGAATTATTGTTGAAGTAAACCTTAAATTACGTGATGTTCCACAGGCCTCCTATCCACATCTGTTTTATTTTGAAAGGGACAGAGATGCTTTCCTGTTCATTCAAAAATTCATCAAATCAGGGCAGGCAGGCGATCTGAAACCCAATGTAATCCGTTTTCTTGATGAAAATCACATTAATGACATCAATGAAATCATGCATTCGAAGGTATTTAAAAAGAGTGCAGGAGTGTTAATAGAATTCAGTAGCCCTGAAGAAGATAATAAGTTTTTGTCAATTATAGAGCCAGGTGATTACGTCGAAGAAGCGCCTCGCTATGTTGCCAGTTATTTATGGAATGAGCGGCTTTTCGGCATGAAGACAAAACGCCTCGGTCCGACAATTCTGGCCAGCGAAAGTATTATACCCATAGATTCGGCTGCGGGATTTATTGAAAAAGCAAAAAACCTGGGTGCTAATTTTGGCGTGGAAATATTCATTGATTCTTACATCATTGATTCCAAAATGGCTCTGATCATGACCAATTTCCTTTGCGATTCAAGGAAGTTTAAATATTACATTGACTTGCCCTTGACAATGATGCTTACCAAAACAGCAATCTCCATGGGAGCAGAACCATATGGATTGGGTATTTGGAATGCGGGGTTTATCAATTATCTGTATAAAAGTGAAAAGAAGCAAGAACTTCTGGCCTACAAAGCAAAAGTTGATCCGAATAATATCATGAATCCAGGCAAGTTTTTTGGAATTAAATCAAAGTTCTTCAATATTCCGGCTGTTGTTTTCCGTCCATCCATTTTCAGTTTTTCCATAGAGATATTGATTCTGCTGTCACCTGTGATCGGGAAAATTGCAACACTGCTTCTGGGCAAATTGAAGAAAGTCGACAGTCTCAATTTTGAGCTTACTACTCATGCCTGCGCCAAGTGTGGAAACTGTATTGCAGTTTGTCCGGCATATCTTGTCACCGGAAATGAAGAAATGACCGCAAAAGGAAAGATTGCTCTGGCTAAAAAGCTCATTGAAGGCCGGCCGGTAACTAAAGAAGAAGCTGAAAGTGTGTTTATGTGCATGCATTGCAAGGCCTGCGAGGAGATTTGTCAAACTAATCTCGAACTGATGCTGCTCTGGGATGCACTGGAAAAAAGAATCGAGGGAACATTTGGCCGACCCGAAGAAAAAATCAATGAATTTCTTAAACGGGTTGATGACAGCAAGGATTACTGGGAGATGGTGGATAGAAATAACTGAACCATAGATTGTAATGAATAAGAGAAAAGGTGAATTAAAAGATTATGCCAAAGAAATATCACATTCACACTAAAGTAACGCCGCTTAATCTGGATTACGTTTTCAAATTCAGTATTAAACGGGGAGAAAACTGCATCAACTGCGGCAAGTGCACTAAAGTGTGTATTTATGAAGCACATAAACGGGGGAAAGGCGGCGATCCGCGCAAAATGGCTGACCCGAACACTGTGGTCTGCAGAAACTGCTTCCGATGTATTCAGGAATGCCCTCGGGGAGCGCTGGAAAAATCTCTGGATAAGGATTTTTTAAATATCGGCGGTTCCTACTGGAAGTCCGATATGTTTATAACTTTATGGAAACAGTCTGAGGACGGCAAGGTTCCTGTTACCGGTGCCGGCTACCGTGGCCCCTTTACCGGACCGGGGTTTGACAGCATGTGGACCGACATGTCGGAAATTGTCCGCCCGACACGCGACGGAATTCATGGACGGGAATACATCAGCACATCCGTTGAACTGGGACGAAAACTCAATCACCTGACGTTTGACGAAAATGGCAAATTGCTTTCGAAAATTCATAATACCATTGATATTCCTATTCCCATCATCTTTGATTTCCCTCAAGTAAATTTTAGTCCGAATGTAAAAATCGCCATAACCAGAGCAGCTGCGGAGTTGAATACTTTTGTCGTATTGTCCGCGGATGATATTACGGCAGATATAAAGAAACACATAAAAAACATCATCCCGTTAATTTCCTACAAAGAGATTGACAAGCATCAGGCATTGATCAAGAGTATTAGAATGGTGGCGATTGATTATGACGATGAAGTTTTAAGCACTTTACCTGCACTGCAGGATAAAATTAAGAAAATAAATGATGTGCTTACTATCGTTCGAGTTCCCGCAACAAAGGTCGTTGAAACCACTGTTTCCAGGCTGGCGCAAAATGGCGCGGAAATCATCCACGTCGTGGCCGATTATCGCGGCATGGAAAATAATGAAACTCCTGCTGAAAACCGGCGGCTGGCCAAGGATATTATCCGAGCCGTACATCTGAAACTGGTTGAGGAAAGAATTCGCGATGAGGTTACAATTATTTTCTCTGGCGGAATAGCCATGGCCGAGCATGTGCCGAAGGCAATGCTCTGCGGTGCGGATTTGACTGCGATAGATTTACCGCTGCTTATTGCACTGGGCGCCAGGTTGTATGAAGAACCGGAAAAGATTATACTGTTCCCTGAAGGATTGGAAAAAATTACTAAGCGAATTGTAACGCAAAGAATTATCAACCTCATTGGCGCATGGCATTCTCAGCTTCTTGAGGTTATGGGCGCAATGGGCATCCGTGAAGCGCGTCGTCTGCGCGGTGAAACCGGAAGAGCCATCTTCTTTGAAGAAATTGATAATGACACTTTTGGAAAACTATTTAAAAAAAGAGAAACTGCAAACCTATGAAACCACCAACTGTAATAATTAAAAAAATGCCGTCTCGATTCAAACACCAGGTGCCCAAATACAAAGTCACCAGATCCGACGCCTGCATTAACTGTGGCACTTGTGCCAAATCATGCCCTTACGGAGTGCACGAAAGACTGGAAGGGCACAATAAAACGAGTGCGCCCATAGACTATAGGTGTATTGGCTTTGAATGCAAAAATAACGATTTTTATTGCGTTAATAAATGTCCGCGCGGCGCATTGACTATATCGCTTAATCCAATGTATGAAACGTTGGGTGACTACCGATGGACAGCGGATATGATTACCGGAACTTGGATAATGGCGGAAACAGGATATCCACCAGCGCGAAAGGATTTGGAATATAATACCGGCAATTCCGGCGGCGGGTTCGACAAACTGCGTCTCAAATTTCCCTCCGGAAGGCCGAAAATTGATAAGTTCGAAATATCAACGGAAATTCCCTTAAACAGAAGAAATGACGGCCGTGCCAATATCATCATTTCCACACCTGTCTATGGAGGGGGAATGTCCTTTGGTTCGGTAAGTCTGCCCACCATGGTTTCCAAGGCACGTAACGCCGCCATATGGAATACCTTTACCTGCACCGGCGAGGGAGGTTACCCGGAGTTGCTGCAACCTTATAATGACCACGTCATCACTCAGGTGGCTACAGGTTTGTTCGGAGTGCGCGAAGAAACGATACAACGGGTAAAAATTGTGGAATTTAAATACGCACAGGGCGCTAAACCTGGCCTTGGCGGTCATCTACTGGGTGAAAAAAATACGGAAAGCGTTGCCCGGATGCGGGAAGCGGTCAAAGGCACCTCCTTGTTTTCACCTTTCCCATTTCATTCGGTGTATTCCATCGAAGATCACAAGAAACATATTGACTGGATCAAGGGAATCAATCCCCATGCGCTTATTTCCGTCAAGGTTTCGACACCCAATGACGTGGATATGGTTGCGGTCGGTTCTTATTATGCCGGCGCCCATATAATACATATCGACGGTGGATATGGCGGCACAGGCGCAGCGCCGGATATTGCCAAAAAAAACATCGCTATGCCCATAGAATATGCAATAACTAAAGTTCACAACTTCTTAAAGGATGAAGGAGCCAGGGATGCAATGACACTTATTGCCTCAGGCGGCATACGAACTGCTCATGATCTGGCCAAAGCCATTTGCCTGGGTGCTGATGGCGCAGTTATCGGCACAGCAGAACTGGTTTCTTTGGAATGTGTCCGCTGTGGAAACTGCGAATCTGGACGCGGCTGTGCCCGCGGTATCGCCTCCACGGATTCTGAGCTCGCTGATTTGTTTAATGAAGAATGGGCAACACAGCGTTTGACAAATATGTATCACGCCTGGAATGTCCAGCTTGTGGAAATACTGCAGAAGTTCGGGATGAAGAGTGTAAGAGAACTTGTAGGCAGGACGGATTTGTTGGAACATATAGATTACAGTAAATAAAGCGGAGCTTGCTAATAATGGACAATGTTGAAAGAATAATCATATCACGCGCTGAAATTTGCAGGCAGACACCGCCTTTGAGTTTAAACACTGAAGAAGAAGGCGGCTGCGGCGTAACAGGATTTATATGTTCTATTCCTGTAACGGGAAAGAACATCTTCGAGCCGTCAGTCCAAATGCACAACAGAGGCAACGGGAAAGGTGGAGGCATCGGAGCTGTCGGGTTTATTCCCGAAGCGATGGGTGTATCCAAACAAGTGCTTCAAGATGATTACATGTTACATATCGCTCTTTTGGATGTAAGCGTTTGTACTGAAATAGAAAATCAATACATCAAACCGTACTTTAAAATAGATAAGTCGGAAAAGCTCGCCACCATTAATGATCATCGCAGTATCGGTCTGGATGTACGGCCTCCGGATGTAATGCGCTATTTTGTGCGCGTTAAGGATGATGTCCTCGATAAGTTCATTTCCGATAACAAATTTTCTTCCATGGACCGGCGTGACGCCGAGGATGAGTTTGTCTATCAGAATAGTTTTAAGATTAACACCCACTATTACGCGTCTCTTGGTGAGAAAAAGGCTTTTGTCATGTCGCATGGCAGGAATATGATGATCCTGAAAATCGTAGGATATGCGGAAAACGTTGTCAAATACTATAAACTGGAAGACTTCAAAGCTCATGTATGGCTGGCTCACCAGCGCTATCCGACGCGCGGACGTGTCTGGCACCCGGGCGGATGCCATCCGTTCAGCGCGCTAAATGAAGCACTGGTGCATAACGGCGACTTTGCCAATTATCAGGCTGTTAATGAATATCTCAAACAGCGCAACTATTACCCTCTGTTTCTGACAGATACAGAAGAAGCAGCGCTGTTGCTGGATTTATGGAGCAGAGTATATAAATATCCGTTGGAATATCTTATTGAAGCCATGGCGCCGACTTCTGAAATGGACTTTGATATGCTGCCTGCTGAAAAAAAGGTGCTGTATAAAGCCATTCAAACCCATCATGTAGGCGCATCACCTGATGGACCGTGGTTTTTTATCATAGCGAGAAACGATATTGAAAACGATCAGTTTCAGCTCATCGGTATTACCGATACCGCCATGCTGCGTCCGCAGGTTTTCGCCCTGCAGGAGGGAGAAGTCCAGGTTGGTCTCATTTGTTCGGAAAAACAGGCCATTGATGCGACTTTAATCTCTCTGGAGCGGGAAGATTCTCGCTTCGGGCCTATTGCCGATAAATATTGGAATGCCCGCGGCGGTAGCTATACAGATGGCGGCTCATTTATTTTTAGCCTGAAAGATACCGCGGAGGGTATGAAACTAATTTGTACCGATAAATTCGGCAAGGTGATTAAAACTCCAAAAGGCAAAACCACCTGTGATTTAGCTAAAAAGATAACGGCTACAGAAGAATACAAGTCCATATCAGATAAGCTTGCTGCTTTGTTTGCCGAAAGTGATTATTCAGCCGCTGTCAATAAATTGTTTACATATGTAAAGGATAACATGGGCAACTTTAATCCCGATAAGCTCATGTTTTGCGTTGAAGCAATCAAGGGCTATTCCCTGAAAAATGATGATTGCAAGCAAGCAGCCATCAGCGCGTTAGCTCTTTTGAATGATCGTAGATTCAATACTGATTCGATAAAAAGAAGTTCGTTACAGCATGTTCTGAAATTAACGCTGGATGAGATTTTCGACACATCGCCAATGATCACCGAAATATCAAATTCACGGTTTGTTCGGATTAATTTTGCCAGCCGTGACCAGCTTCGCACGCCAAAGGACAATGAGAAAGTCCTTATTGTTGATGCCGAACAGTTTGAACCTGAAGGCGATAAGTGCGATGCCGTAATGATTGTAAAGGCCTTTAAACTTGGCTGGAAGCATTTCATTATTTATAAATATCGCGGCCAGAGGTTTACCGGTTGTGGTTTTGGCCCAGCCACAAAAGATGTGAGAATTGATATTTATGGGGCGTCGGGCGATTATATCGCTTCCGGTATTGACGGAATGGAAATTTATATTCACGGCAATGCTCAGGATCAACTCTGCCAGATTATGAAAGAGGGAAAACTCGTGGTATTCGGCGATGTCGGCCAGACATTTATGTACGGGGCCAAAGGAGGCGACGCTTATATAATGGGTAACGCGGCGGGCAGGCCTTTAATTAACGCTGTGGGAAGGCCACGGGTGGTTATAAATGGAACGGCGCTGGATTATCTTGCCGAATCCTTTATGGCCGGCGATCCGCTCAATGGCGGTGGTTTTGTAATTCTCAACGGCATCGGTTTTGACGATGAGGACGGTTCGGTTTGTGAATACGATACACCCTATCCCGGTTCGAATATATTTTCTCTGGCTTCCGGCGGCGCGATTTATGTCCGAGATCCGCACGAAAAACTTGTTGATGAACAACTCAATGGGGGAGAGTTTGTCGAGATTACAAATGCGGATTGGAATCTGATAGAACCTTATCTGGAAGAAAACGAAAGACTTTTCGGTATTGCTATAGAAAGGCTTCTCACGGTTGACGGAAATAAAAAAACTCCGAAGGAAGTCTACCGAAAAATAAGGCCTCTAAAAGCAGCTGATATCCAAGAAGAAGATGATGGTTTAGAAGAGTAATGTGAATATTAATATCATAGTGATTTTATGATTTCGATATCCAGTGTCAGCACAGGCATTAAAGGATTGGACAAAACTCTTAATTACCTGCAAATGGGTGATAATGTTGTCTTTCAGGTCGAAGATATTGAAGACTACAAAAAATTTGTCAATCCCTACGTAGAAAATGCCTTGGAAAAAGGGCGGCGTATTGTTTATATGCGCTTCGCTAAACACCCGCCAATCATAGAGGCCAGCGGCAAAGTAGCAATTTACAAACTCAACGCCGATATCGGTTTTGAATCCTTTTCCACGCAGGTTCATTATATCATCCGGCAGGAAGGACGTGATGTTTTTTATGTGTTCGATTGCCTGTCGGATCTGCTTCTGACCTGGGCTACCGATCTGATGATCGGCAACTTCTTTGTGATTACCTGCCCCTATCTTTTCGAGTTAAACACTGTCGCTTATTTTTCCATCCTGCGTAACCGACATTCTTTTAAAACAATCGCCCGCATAAGAGAAACTACACAGGTACTGCTGGATGTTTATAATTATCAGGGTACATTTTGTGTCCACCCTATTAAAGCTTGGCAGCGTTATTCCCCGACGATGTTTCTTCCGCACATTATGGAAGAAGACGAATTTGTCCCCATCCTGAACAGCGTTGATGCCTCGAATTTATTTTCCTATCTTAATCAGGCAAGCGCCACCGGTGCCGAAAGAAATCTGGACTATTGGGACCGCATATTCATGGAGGCAAAATATATACTGGAAAATTCAAAGAGCATGTCGGAAAAACAACAAATGGTGGAACAACTCTCCCGCGTGTTGATCGGCAAGGAAAGAAGAATGCTGTCCCTGGTAAAAGAATATTTTACGCTGGAAGATCTTATCGAAATCAAAGATCGGCTTATAGGAACTGGTTTCATCGGCGGTAAATCCGCGGGCATGCTGCTGGCACGCAATATTCTGCGCAAAGACCCTTCTGTAAAATGGTCGGAGCATCTGGAAATGCACGACTCGTTTTATATAGGTTCTGATATCTTTTATTCCTTCATCGTTCAAAACGGCTTGTGGAGAACGCTGATGTCCCATAAAACAAAGGAAAGCTATTTTGAGAGCGCACGGGATTTGAAAGACAAAATGTTAAAAGGGGTTTTCCCGGAAGAAATTCGGGAACGTTTTCAATTAATGCTTGAATATTATGGACAGTCGCCGATCATTGTGCGCTCCAGCAGTCTTCTGGAAGACGCTTTTGGCAATGCTTTTGCCGGAAAATACGAAAGTTATTTCTGTGCCAATCAGGGGACACCGGAGGAACGTTATGAAAAGTTCGAGGAAGCGGTTAGAAAAATCTTTGCCAGCACAATGAATATAGACGCCCTCACTTACCGTATGCAGAGGGGGTTGGACCAACAGGATGAACAAATGGCCCTGCTGGTGCAGCGGGTTTCCGGTTCTTACCGCAAATACTATTTCTTTCCCGAGCTGGCCGGTGTCGGTTTGTCTTATAATACCTTTGTCTGGCAAAAAGGCATGGATCCCAAAGCTGGAATGCTCAGGCTTGTTTTCGGATTGGGTACAAGAGCCGTAAACCGCATGGAAAATGATTATCCACGTATCGTAGCTCTGGATAATCCCTTGGTTAAACCCTACGCCAAACCGGAAGATACAGGACGTTTTTCCCAGCATTATGTTGATGCTTTAAATCTGGAGGAAAATATTTTTCAATCCTTATCATTTACTGAGGTGCTCAATAAAGATCTGGGAGCGCGCATAAACCTTATAGGCACCCGTGATATTGATGCTAGTGAGCGGATGAACGCTTTAGGCAAAAACATGGATGTGTGGATACTTACCTTTGACGAGCTGCTTTCGTCAACGGAATTCCCCGATCTTATGTCCAGGATGCTCAAACGGTTGGAATCAATTTATAAATATCCGGTAGATATTGAATTTACAGCAAACTTCAACGCGGATGGGAAAATGCAAATCAATCTGCTGCAATGCCGGCCTTTTCAGACGAAAGGTCACCATAAACGTGTGAAGATTCCCGATAAGATCGAGAAAAATAAAATATTGTTGAAGCAGGAAGGCAACTTTATGGGAGGCAGTGTTTACGAGAATATTTCGCTAATCATTTACATTGACCCACAAGGTTATTCCAAACTCCAGCTTTCGGAAAAATATAGTGTTGCCCGATTGGTGGGAAAAATCAACAAGACTATTGGTAATCGAGATAAAATGCCGACAATTCTTTTCGGTCCCGGCCGCTGGGGTACAACAACACCGGCAATGGGCGTGCCGGTTACTTTTTCCGAAATCAATAATATAGCGGCCATTGCGGAAATAGCGTATACAGAAGGAAGTTTGATTCCCGATCTGTCTTTCGGCACCCATTTTTTTCAGGATATGGTAGAGATGAACATCTTTTACATGGCTATCTATCCGGAACAGGAAAAAGTTATCTTCAATATGCTCACAATGGAATCAACGAGCAATCTCCTGGAAGAGTTTGCGCCGGAGGATCGCCAATATGTTGATGTCGTTCGCATCTACGATGTTCGGGAAAAGAATTTAATATTACTTTCCGATATTGTGGCGCAGGAAATGGTCTGCTACTTCGATTAAAAATCTACTCAGCTTTTTTGACATCTTTACTCTTTTTGCGGAACAAATTCGGATCAATCCCCAGTTTTTTAATTTTATACTGAATGATTCGTTTGGTAGTTCCCAGTATTTTCGAGGCTTTGGCTTGATTTCCCCCTGTAACTTCGAGAGTATCAACAATTAAAGATCTTTCCTGAGCTTCCACAACATAAGATAGTTTGTCGTATTCCTTATTTTCCACTTTTGTTTCTGTTACATGCAAAGATGGCGGCAAATGTGAAATTTCAATTGTATCGCTATTGGATAAAAGAATGGCACGTTCAATACAATTTTCCAGCTCCCGCACATTGCCCGGCCATTTATGAGACAAGAATGCTTCTATTGCCGCTGTAGAAATTTTTTTAACTTTTTTGCCCATTTCCTTACTGTGCTTTAAAACAAAATGATCCGCCAAAAGTATAATATCACTGCCTCTTTCGCGCAGAGGCGGCAGATATATGGGAAAAACATTCAATCGGTAGAACAAATCGGCACGAAAACGTTCTGCCACAATATCCTGTTCCAGATCTCTGTTGGTTGCGGCGATAATGCGAACATTAACATTAACAACTCTTGAAGAACCCAAAGGCTGGAATCTTTTTTCCTGCAAAACCCGCAAAAGCTTTACTTGGGCAGCAGCGGAAAGCTCTCCAACTTCATCCAAAAAAATTGTGCCACCGTCGGCCTCTTCAAAACGTCCGCGCTGCCGCCGTAGCGCACCGGTAAAAGCTCCTCTCTCATGACCGAACAATTCGCTTTCAATCAGAGTATCAGGAATTGCCGCGCAATTGACCTGCATTAAAGGCGCTCTTTGCCGTGGAGAGTTCATGTGGATTGCTTGAGCGATCAGTTCCTTGCCCGTCCCGGTTTCTCCGGTTATTAAAACAGTTGTTTTGGAATCTGCTACCTGAGCGATCAAACCGAATACTTCCTGCATTGGTTTGGAACGACCTACAATATGTATCGAAGGTGCTTGTGTGTTGCCGACAATTTTTCTCAGCCGCCTGTTTTCCTCTTCCAAAGCTCTGATGTGCACGAATTTGGCTGTTAATTCCGCAATCGAGGAAAGCATCGCCAGTTCTTTATCCAGACTTTCCACTTCACGCGCGACCTTGTCGGCGGATAAAACGCCTACAACATGGTCGTCATACATAATAGGAACACAAAGAAAGGCCAGTTCAGATCTGTTTAAGTGACGCCGGGCGCCTGTGCGGTCTAAAAAATGAGTGGCATGCCCCAGATTAGCCACCGCAATCGGACGTCCTGTCTGGGCGACTTCTCCGGTAATACCTTCCCCGGGCTTGTATGTCACATCCATTCCTTCAATATTTACATCATGTGCAATATCCAGCCAAACTTCATTTTTGTCACGGTCAAATAGAGATATCATTCCCCTCTGCATTCCAAGACGTAAACTCATTTCTTGCAGAACTTGCTCTAACTCATCACGCAAATCCGTAGGTTGGGCTAATATTTTAGCTATCGCGTGCAAAGCGGCCAGTTCTTCATAACTATGAATACTCAATTTGCGCTCATTCTCCGAAAATATTTTTTGTTCTCTTGCTTATAGAGGGTTCTTATAAATCTGAAGGTATTTTGATACAAAATTGTGCCAATAGCAACAGTTTTTTTGGGAGCAGGTCGGATATATCCAAAAAACTGGTATGGAAAATATGTGTAATATCCAATCCCGGAAACAACCTGTGGTGCAGGGAATAAAAAAGGCAGGGTCATAAAAACCCTGCCTTTTTGTGTCATTCCTGATTTCTTTATTCGAAAAATCTTCTTCTAAGCCCTGCCAGTCCTGCCAGACCGGGGCCAAAAAGCCATATGGCACCAGGGATAGGAACAGGAGTCGTACTTGTTTCAATTGTGAGGTTAACGCCGGCATAGTCACCCGTGCCCTGACCGCTCAGATGTAACTGGATGATATCCCCAATTGATATTGATATGTTGTCCAAGTCATATCCAGTGGTAAATAAGGATGGATTATTACGACTGTCTGATCCTCCTGAGCTGACAGATCCACTTGCCAACTGTACACCATTGATATAAATATACCAATTGTTAGTACGTCCCCAGTCTCTAGTATGCCAGACGCCGCCGCTTATTGAAGCGACACCGCTAATCGGGCTTGTCCATGTAATATCGGTATAGTCTGGGCCGGAAGGTGTATGTGTTATAATATCCCCTGCTATCCAATCGTGGGGAAATTGTTCCGTTCCATTACTCTTGAACCATCCGATATGACCATAAGGATATGTTACCCAACTTATTTGCGGAGTTCCCCAGTTGTCGCCTCCCCTGATTGCCGAAGGAAGGGGTGAACCATTTAAATTATAGGACCATACCTCATTAGGATTGCTTACATCGCTCCAATCGCTTCTCAAGTCATAGATAAGTGCATATGAGTTGGAAACCATGCACATTCCAAGCACAAAAAATCCAATCAACAATATTGATAAATATCTTAGTTTCATTTTACCTCCTTATATTATGAAAACAAAGTCATGTAACCCGATAACTCTATATTCTGTTGTCAAATAATACCCGTTAGCTTTCTACTCCTTTCCTGCTATGGTTAATTCTATAGATATATTTGACAATGTATAACAGATCAATTTTTTTGTATGTAGGAAAATTACTACAAATTGTGAAGGATATTTACGACAATTGCAAACAAAGTTATATGGAAATTATGAACATGTTAAGTTAGATTGTAAAAATGGAGCGATATTCAAATTTCCGGGGTAAAGCAATTCTTTTTCTTTTATTTCTTTGGTGTATATGGTTTTTTAGCTTCTCAGTCAGGATAATATTCTCACCAATCTTACCGATTGTAGAAGATGAGTTCATGGTAACTCACGCTAAGGCAAGCAGTATTTTCATTTTTCTGTCATTCGGATATGGTATTGCAGTGATTTCTTCCGGGCTTTTTTCCGGCAAATTCGGTTATAAAAAGTCTATTGTCTTCTCTCTGTTACTCTTAAGTCTGGTGGCCTTCTTAATCCCCTTTGTTCACAATTTATTTTTACTGTACCTTTTCGCTTTTGTACTCGGTTTTTCCGTCGGCATATATCTACCTTCTGCCATACCACTAATCACTGAATATTACTCTGAAAAAAACTGGGGCAAGGCAATAGCCATTCATGATACCGGGGCCTCAATCTCCATCTTTGCTACTCCCTTTGTTGCGCTCTTTCTTCTCCACTTTTTTCCCTGGCGCGGGATATTTGTGGTGTTTGCCTGCATCTTTCTGGTCTGCTCAATTGTTTTTCATTTGGGAAGCAGTGAGGTAAAAATCAGCCATTCTCCCAAAGCAATGTTCCGGGATATTGTTAGAATACGATCCCTTTGGCTGATGGCTATAATGTGGACTTTCGGCGCAGGGTCAAATCTCGGCATTTACTCCATCGTACCTCTGTATTTGACAAAGGAACTTCAGTTAAATATAGATTATGCCAATACCATATTGGGCATATCAAGATTGGGATCAGTTGGCGTAGCAATCACATGCGGTTTTCTTATTGACAGATTTAACCTTAGAAAAGTCATGTTTCTTTTGATAATCATTACGAGTTTTTTCACCATTCTCCTGGGTCTGACTCCTGTCAAATATATTGGGATCATTCTTTTCCTGCAGGCATTTTTTGTAACAGGTTTTTTCCCGGTAGGACTTGTAGCGATCGCAAAGACGTTCAGCCGGGAAATGAGAAGCCTGGCTACGGGGATTATCCTCGCCATAAGCATATTCTCCGGGGGCGGCATCATACCCTATTTTTTAGGTATCTCAGGGGATCTGTATAGTTTCAGGTTAGGCATTATAATTCTCGGCATATTCGCAGCACTGACCAGCACATTGGTTTTCCATCTGAAGGAACTTGAATAACCGAAAGGTGCTTTTCGCTGATAACTTGCCCTTGGTTTAAAATCTTCATAAAGTCATGTTGGACGCAGCAGAGCTTCCTGGAATTTCTCATTCAATAAAACATTGAGGGTCTTCTTCGAGGAAATCATCTCTCCCCTGAGAAAGCGAGTAGGCATAGGCAATGGCCCTGCATCCCCGGCAATTCGACCACCGTTTGCAGACCCGGCATTTCCCCTTATAGGCACTTTTATTTCTAAGTGCGTTGAGAACATTTGAGGCTGCCCATATCTCCCGTAATGAATCTTTTAAGATGTGACCGATGGGAATACCCAACCTCCTGCATGGAGTAATTGTACCGTCAGGAAGTAAGGTAATGCCTGATACTCCTGCTGCACAACCCCCGTCAGGAAATGAATCATCATGGTTTTCAGTAATTTCACTATTCAACTGTGATGCAACAGGGTCACCTGTGACGATTTCCAGACCCGGGGTATTGATGGAAAATATACTTTCGTATAATTCTTTTACTTTCTCCTTTTTAAGCATTCTGGGAAGTAATGTTAAACCTCTTCCATAAGGCACTAGCCTTGAAAAACCAAGGCGCTGGACACCAAGATCGGTTGCCAGCATCACCATGTCTGAAAAATAAGCTTCGTTTATTTCGGAGAGTGTTACATTCAACGTTACTGTTGTGCCCTCATCAAGAAGGTATTGAACCCCCTTTAATGCAGAGGAAAAACTATGTTTTCCCCGTATTGCTTCGTGTATTTCTTCCGGTCCCTCAAGGCTTACCTGTACGCCCTTAACGGGAATATCTGCAAAAAGCCGGGCATTTTCTTTTTTTATCATTGTCCCATTAGTAAGGAGGTATATATTGAACTTATACTTTTGAATTTTCTGAAGAATTTTCAAGAGGTCTTTTCGAAGAAGCGGCTCACCTCCTGTTATATTAAAACTTGTGGAGAAAGGAATCTCATATGTATCCGACCATTGCCCGATTGTGTTGGAGATATTTTGCAATGTCCTGTTAATTTCCGGGAGTGTCATCTCCGCCATGGTTCTTTTTTCCTGGTAGCAATGGGTACATGCAAGATTGCATCTTTCCGTAAGATGCCACTGAATAAAATAATCGAAAGAATTCTCTGTTTTATCGGTTTCATTAAATTCCATATTTTATTCCTTGCTTTCCATTAAGATAAGTATCGGTGTCGGGTTGCCCTAAAGCAAACACGCTTATTACGCTTAAGGCGGTAACATTTGCTCACATCCGGGCTGAAATACAAAGACAGGCAGATAAGGTAACACAGTACCTTAGCTGCCTGTCAATTATTGCGTTGCAGACCTGCAACGTTAAGTCTTTCAGCTCTTTCAATTGTGGCATCTCTTTACAGTATCTTTTACCAACGTTTTTTTGATACTGTTCCAGAAAACAGCCTCCTTCTCAAGTATCCCTTTATTCACCCTTTTTTTCAATTTTATCACCTCCTTCTGACCCTTACTTTATCGTGTAGTAATAATTCAATTATAACAGTCTTTAAAATACTGTCAAGGGTATTATGAACAGGACAATTGCATTAAATAAACTTACAAAGTACTGGCTACTTTAGTTTTGCACACAGTCTGCGTCATACTAATGATAAGAACACCTCGCCGGCTTTTCATCTGATAATCCTTTATCCCTGTTGCCTATCCGCCAGGAATCTGCAATAATAAAGAAATGCGAATTCTACTCATTGAAGATGATAAAACCATCGCCTTTTTCATCATGAAAGGTCTCAAGGAGGCTGGTTTTGTTGTCGACCGCGCAATAGATGGTTTTTTGGGCACATTATTAAATGAAGTGCTCTCAGGGGTCCAATCTATTATACGGACTTCTGAAGCGATTACCGGAAAGGGAAGCTACGGTGGGTGCAAAGGATAATATGTTAAAATGTTTGATATTGCTTCTCATTGTAGTGATACCGCTCTTTTCGCTGGGTATTTCCAACCACGGGCTCTGGACTGCCGATGAACCGAGGGTTGCGGAGATTGGCCGGGAAATGGCAGAAACAGGTAACTGGGCTGTTCCGACGTTAAACCAAAAGCCCTTTCTTGAAGAGCCACCTCTTTACTATGGAGTCCTGTCACTCACTTTCAAGGCCTTCGGGGTTTCTGATAAAGTGGTACGAATCCCATCTGCCTTCTTCGCCTTTGCATCTGTTCTCGTTATTTTTTTCATGGCACATCTCCTCTTCGGTTCAAGGGTTGCCCTCCTTGCCGGACTTGTCCTTGCCACAACCGGCGAATACTTCCGTGTCGCCCATTGGGTTATTGTAGACGGCGCTCTTACCTTCTTTATTATGAGCGCCATGGGTCTTTTTATTACTGGATATCTTTCCGAAAGCAACAGGAAGAAACTTCTATGTTATATCCTCCTTTATGTATCATGTACATTCGCCTTCTACACTAAAGGATTCATCGGCATCGTTATACCCGGACTGACCATCCTTGTCTTTCTGGCAGTAGAAAAAAATTTCAGGGAACTTCTTAAAATGCGTCTATGGCTTGGCGTTCTTATCTTCATTATCATGACTCTTCCCTGGTTTGTCGCTCTCTGGCAGCAGGCCGGTATGGAGCATCTCAAGGTTTTCTTCATACATAACCATTTGCAACGGTTCCTTCCTGCCGGCATGGCAGGGAGTATTTCCGGAAGTGTATCGGGACACCACAGTCCTTTTTACTACTACCTCACAGGATTTCCAACCGGTTTTCTTCCCTGGAGCATTTTGCTTGTACCAGTCTTCTATTATGCCTTTTCAAAACCAAGTCAACTAAATGCGGCCAACACTGCATCACAAAAAGGCCGTCTATTCGCAAAATGCTGGTTCCTTTCGGGTATTATCTTCCTTAGTATTGCATCGACGAAACGGACGCTTTATCTCATGCCCATCTTCGCACCTATGGCTATGCTCACTGCAGGTTATATCAATTCCACCATGACATCCCAAGGACTGAACAGGATTGGAAAAGTCTTCCTCTGGGCTTTTGCTGTGTTTTTGCTTATTATCGGTTTTGCTCTAACACCCGCCTATTTCTTAATGAAGAAGGCGTTACTCACCGGTGTTCCCGGTAATTTTTTAGCTGCGGTCATTGTTGTTTCCATACTTGTCACGGTAATCTCTCTCACAGGGATTTTATATCTTTACCATGGAAATCTCAAAAGATACTGGATTTCAATCAATCTCTCGACTATTGCGTTATTGCTATTTGCTCTAACAGCCATAGTTCCTATCCTGGATGGTCACAAAAGCTTTGTCCCTTTCTCCAGTAAGGTCATGGCTATCGTACCGGCCGATCAGCCGCTTTACGCCTATCAGCCCGATGAAACTTTGAGGGGTGCCGTACCTTTCTATACAGGGCGTTATGCTATTGAAATTGAGGAACTCGGCAACGATCTTCTCAAAAAAGAAGAACCTTTCTTTGTCATGATCAGGGATAAAAGAGATGAAATGGAAAAGAAATTATTGTCTACAGGCAAGTTCTCCGTTCGGGTTAAACAAGAGATGGGAACAGACCGAGCACTTGTCCTTCTCTCAAACAAACAATAGGGAAAACCGTAAACGGACATCTCCTTGCCGATAGTGAGAGCACGAGAATCATTACTCAGAAATTAGGCGCCCGCTCCCAGTTCCTCTTTCAGCCTTACAAAATAGTCCTTGATGTAATTGTAATCCTGCAAGGCCAGATTTCGCGTCTCCGGAAGGGCAAGCCCTTCCCACCGGGCATCAATGTCATCGAGCATATAATCTATGGGTTTCTTTCCATAGAAATGTCGGATGTACCTGAGAACACCCACAACCCCAAGAGTATCAATTTTATCGGCATCATACAAAATCTTTGACTCAAGAGTTGTCCTGTCCTCCGAACCGGCACTTACATCATGAACCTTGATGGCATGCAAGACAGCGTCTCTTTTTCCCTGCGGAAAAACGATCCGCTCGAGCACCGGCTCAGCCTTTTGGGCGCTGAGAGCACCGTGAGCCTTGTCATCAATATAATGACGCCCGAGATCATGGAGATAAACTGCCGCAACCAGTATCTCAAGGTCCGCGTCCAGTTTTTCTCCAAGGCGTATGCAACGTCTCAGCACACGGATAATATGATCCCTTGCATGAACTTCAGAAGGTGAAGGTGCCTTCTGCATTTCAACAGAAAGTTCGTTCTCAAGCACCGGAATCCAATGTTTCCACTGACTTGTCTGATTGTCCATTCACTCCTCCTCATCATCTTATATTCCACCAATCTTAATGCCAAACATAGGAGGCCGCCAGCGAGCCGCTTTTTTGTTGATTAGCTGCACGCCTCATTAAAATCAGGCGGTCTTACAAGTACAGTCCGGGTACATAGGTTACACTTTGTTCCTGGTTTTGGAATACCTTTTCATTGCTTTCCCCCTCTTTTGCTCGGGTATCCCCGACTCACATGGTACTTTTGTTTGGCAGAGTCCGCAGACGTTTATATCAATATTGAAGTGCGTCTTCGCATACTCGGTGCAAATTCCGTCACAGTGGGCTCTGCATTTCACCTTATCGTGCCCTTTTTCTGTAATGGCTCCTACAGGGCACCTTTTAATACATAAGCCGCAGGCGCCTTCTGTCAAAAAAAGACAGTATTCCGTATGCTTTTTATAAGGTCTCTTCGTGGGAGAAATGGTGATTTGTGCTACAATTGACCCGCATCTCATTGCTTTACCTGCAGGAGTGATGAGCCCATCGCAGAGCCCGAAGGTACCGAGTCCCGCGGCATATGCGGCGTGTCGTTCAGACCAGGTCGAGGAATAGCCGTACTTTTCCGATATCTGTTCCGACCAGTGGGACGGAGCACAGGGAGCCATGGCCTTGTAACCGGCTTCTCCGAGCGTTTTTATCAGATGTTTCTGTAGCTTCACGTTAACGAGAATGCCAAACTTTTTTCCTCTGGCCCAGCGCTCGGAAGGATAAGCTTTCTCTTTTCTGTTATCCATTTTGGTCTGTTTTATATGCGGCAATATCCAGCTTATTACGGTCAACTCATCAGGTCTTACCCCTGATCCGGAATAAACTTTTTCAAATACTTCCAGGGGTGTCAGGTAGAAGACGCCGATATCCTTTTTGAATTCATCAAAGATCGGATCGTCTCCGCGGGCGTATCCTACAATAGGTGCGTCAAAGACCTTGTCGTTGGCATTATTCCCAAGGGTGTTTTCGGAAGATTCGATAAAGTCTTCAATAAGCCCCCTGATCCATGCCTCTTTGTTATTTTGCTTGGCGTTATTCATTAGACCACCTCTTTAAGGAATCTTCCCTTTCCATATTATAGTCAATTTTCTTTTGTATCGTTGTATCCTAACAAACCTGTAGAAAAAGTTCGATATTTTTTTATGGCTCGTAACTAAATGATATATCCGGGATTAAAGCATAATTTATTCAAATCTACTTTTTAAACAGGCTCAACCAAAAAAAATCAGCCGCGGCTGTAAGCTGGCGACTGGACTGAGTTATTGGACAACTTGTTGTTGTATAATGTATTTGCCACTATTACTTTTAGTCGGTCTTAACAAATAATTCAAATGTCAAGGGTTTCCCTCTATGCTTCCCTCAAAACTGTGTTCCGGCCGCCTTGTTGGCTTTGGCAATGGCCTGGTGGGCCATGTCGATGGAGCGGCCCAGAGTGTTCATAACTTGGTCAGGGTTATGGAAACCCATGCTATTTTCGGCAGCCACTATATCCCAGAACCATTGAGCCTTTCGGGCCAGTTCCCGCGCCTGGTCGAGTTGTGCCTTATCAGCCCTGACAACGGCCCCTGCCTTGCCGATAACCTCATGAGCCCGTGCGACGGTCTGTCCGGCTGTTCGCTGCAACTGCCAGACATTGTTCTGGATGATCCTGACACGATCCAGGAGCCAGACTGCGTCTTGGGTGTGACAGGTCTGGCAGGAGGTCTTCGTATGCTTCATGGGACTGGTTACCCAGTGGGATGTGTATTTTTGACCGTTTTCACGTATGTATGGCATGTGGCAATCTGCACAGGAGACTCCGGATTTCCCATGTACACCGTTGGTCCAGGTTTCAAAGTCCGGGTGTTGCGCCTTGAGCATCTTCGCCTGTGAATCTGGGTGCTGCCAGTCCTGGTCAAACCCGGCAGGGGTGCCGCTATAGTAAGCATACATCTGTTCAGGCAGGAAACCTTTGTCCCAGGGGAAGACAACCTTCTTAGATTCAGGCTCGAAATAGTACTCTGCATGGCACTGGCCGCAGACATAGCTGCGCATCTCTTCACGGGACGCTTTCTGCAAATCAACGCCTCGTCGCTGCATGGCTTCGATGAAAGCCGGATTGATGACACGGAGATTCATAGTCGCCGGGTCATGACAGTTTGCACACACAATGGGATGCTTCATTTTTGGGAAAAGCTCGGTAAGGGGTATTTTGGCATATTTCCATCCCATCTCCCTGTAAATGTCGATGAGGTTGGCTGTTTTGCAAGTCATACAGGCGCCAGGGCTTGCCGGCGTGATCCGTTTCGTTTTTTTAATATCTTCAAGGGCGTAAGGGTGTCCCCGATCTTCAGTGTATTCCTTACTGAAGGCCATTCCCTTGAAGTTCATGAGGATTTCCGGTTCTTTAAGAGACTTTTCAATCTTTTCGCTGCCGCCAAAACCTGTTGGGGATGGTGCCATTTCCAGGTTTCTTATATAGCTTTTGTATTCCAGGGGATAATATTTCCCCCAGACTGCCGGATCGTACTCTCCGGCAGGTATCTTCGCCAGCTTGAGCGTCAATTTGGGTTGATGAAGGAAAGCTTGTACGACAACAGCAACAAAAACAATGATCACGATCCCAAGTATCAGCAGCGATAGCTTTGTTTTCTTACTCAACTTTCATTCCTCCTTTTTCCAATCCTCGTCCATGAACCAGATTGTGGTGGCATTTCAGGCATTCACCTCCCTGTCGGGCCATTGGCGTGTTTTCAATAGTTGAATAATGACAACGGAGACAATTTCCTTGAGCAATTCCCTTGCCTTCCGACGAGATGAGGATTGCCGCCGGGTAGGTCCGCAAAGTTTCATGGAAAAGGTCGTTGAGCCCGGCTCGGGCCTTGTAGGTAGCCTGGACGATAAAATTACTGTTTGGCAGGTGACATTCGATACAGGCAAACTGTTTATGGTAGGATTGTTGCCAGCGATTGCCAACATGTTCCATGCTGTGGCAAGTGACGCAGAAGCGGGGGCTTCCCGCTCCGTGATAGCCAATAGCCATGAATACCGCAATCAGGATGCCTATTATAATAACAGCGACTATGATTAATCTGCCCGATTGGCAGCGGTTGTCTATGGGTCTCACTTTTCCCTCCCTCGATCAGGTGAATAAAACCAGGATCAGCCCTTGATATTTGAAAATTTACCCAACACGATTAAACTCTGATTGCCCCCTCAGTGCACATCTCCTGGCAACAGTAACAACGTATGCACTTTTTGTAATTAAAAAACACGGTTTTTTCAACAACAGAAAGAGCACCTGCTGGGCACACATGCTCACAGACCCCGCATCCCTTACATATGCTTTTTTGTAATTTCGGTTTTTTTATAAAAACGTTTTTTAGCACCTTCTTCGCCATATCGGGAAGATTCCAGTTGGTATCCATCGTACCCGGCATTTGAAAGCCATCCGATATGGATGCAGGAGCATTAACTGAGATCGTCTCAAAATCGGGCACCATACCATATTCTCTAGCCTTTGAGGTTATAGGAAGAGGAAATGGTACACATGCAAGTTGCTCTACATAGCGATCAAGGGCGAATGCATTCTTACTTAGAGCAACTATCCCAAAATCTCTTACCCTGCCGCTGCCTGGTCCATCTCCATCCATGCCGATAATTCCGTCAATAATCGTTATTGCAGGTTTCACAATGTTATGAATATCAATAAGTATCGAGGCAAAGATTGCTTTATCCGTTCCTGCCTTCAGGTGCCACTTTGCTTTATCAAGGCCATGAATAAAACCAAAGGTGTTTTTTACTCCCAGAGTAAGGCCCATCATTACATGAGTTTTTAGCTTGGGAAGGTTGATAATTATTTCGAAATCATCGGGGTCTTCGCCCAGAATAAACTCTCGGTAAGGGGAAATACCCTGATATTTTTTTATAATCTTTTTATTAAAAGAGAGTATCTTTAAACCACAATCTTTAACCACATCCATAATACCTGATTTTGACAGGACTTTTTCTGTGGATTCATATCCCGGACTATCCCCGATATAAACATCACATGAGGAGTCCAGCAATAATTCAGATATAGCCCTTACAAATTCCGGCCGGGTAGTTACGGCTTTTTCCAGTGATTTCCCGCTTAAAAGATTAGGTTTGAGCAGAACCCTTTGGCGTGACGCCTTAAAACCTACTTCCATAAAGCCTGTGTGGAAAAAATCCTTCAGCATTTTAATATCGTAGGAATCACATCTTTCTGCCACTACCTTTTCCACAACATATTCTCCACGACCAGGTTTATTTTGAATAGTTTTCGATACAACGATCTATCCGGCATCAGGTAAAAAGGAACACGCCCTTAACCTCCGGTAATTAACATAAATAAATCTGCATAAAATCCCTATTGCTCTTTTTCATCAAAAACAGCTTCAAGGAAGTTCATACAAATACTACCATCCTTGCCCTTCCAGCATATACTATTTTCAGTATTGTCGAGCCGGTATATAACCACATAATTTTCCCTTTTAAAGTAAACGCTTTCCCGGCCTTCTTTCCGATAATTCATAAAAGATATATCATCTATAAATTCATTGAGTTTAATTCCAAATCTTTCTTCAAACATTTTTTCATTACTGAATTTTTCGTCACTGCTTACAAATGAGAATTTATCCCTGTTCTTGGCAAGATAGACAACTGTTTCCCCAAAGGGTCCGTAAACCTCGAACTGCAGCCTATCGGGGTGTTTCATTTTTAAAGACATGGAGCCTGAATATTTCATATCCCTCCAGGAAATATCAATATCGCAAAGCGCCTCCAGATACTCTATTTTTTCAGGCCATATTATATGTGTTTTTCGGGGAAATAATGCACAGGATGAAAGCAGAATAAAAAAACAAAAAACTATGAATGTTTTTTTCACTTTCTTTTTTCTTCTATTGCCTTTATCTTCTTCTCAATTGCCTTTTTCTTTTCCTCTTTGCTTTCCAGTTTCATGGATTTTTCAAAATACTCCTTTGCCCTGTCGTAATCTTTCATACTTGTATAGGCTTCACCGAGATGCTCGGTAATGGTCGGGTCATCAGGCAGCTTCTGATGTGCCTTTAATAATTCATCAAGGGCTTTCTTGTAATCACCCTTTTTATAATATACCCAGCCTATGCTGTCCATGATATATCCATCGTCGGGCTTTTTTGCAAGTGCCTTTCTTATCATCTCCTCAGCTTTGTCAAGGTTAGTGCCCTTATCTGCCCATGTATAACCTATGAAATTCAGGGCATTCGGGTAATCAGGATCAATTTTCAGCGTTTCTTCCATATATAGCAATGCTTTATCAGTATTCCCGCTCTTCTCATATACTATTCCGATCTGATAAAGAAGCTCAATATTTTTCGGATCACGTCTATTTGCTTCTTCCAGGACTTCAATACTCTTTTTGTAATCCGACTTTTCTTCATAAAGGGCAGACAACATTACATAAAGGTCAATATTGTCTTTTTTGCTTTCCAGATAGTCCTTAAATTTATTTATTCCCTCTTCAACCAAACCTGTTTTAATATACAGCAAGGTCATGGTCTTTATTGCACTATTAAATTCCTCTGAGCCAGGGTCTATCTTTGCCAATTCATCAATAGAACTCTTCATATCGCCTTTTTCTTTCAATGCATAGGCAAGATACAACCTGATCATATTGTTTTTTGGCGATGATGCAAGTAATATGTTGAATTCTCTTATTGCTTCATCATATCTACCTTTTTCAAGATGCAGCAGACCTATTTTGCCCCTTACAGAAAGATCTTCCCTGTCCATGTCAGACATTTTTTCAAATTCATGAATAGCCTTATCATATTCTTTTTCCCTGACAAAAATATTTGCAATTTTTGTCCTCGCTTTTTTATTGAGGGGGTCAAAAGCAATAATTTTTTGATAATACTCCATAGCTTTAGCATTATTATTCTCAATCTCATAAATAAGACCAAGATCGAAAAATGCAGGCTCAAAATTAGATTTTAGCTCAATGACCCTGCTGTAATATTTTTTTGCTTCTTCATAATCCTTTAATTCAGCTTTTAACCTGCCGATATAATAAAGTGTTATGATATTGTCATTATCATAGGATATTATTTTTTCATATACTTTAACAGCTTCATCATGATTCTTCTCAGATATATACAAAGAACCCAGGTGCAGATAGGCTTCTGTATCCTCAGCATTGATGGCAATACATTTTTCATACATTGTCTTTGCCTTGCCGAGCAGCCCCTTCGCAGAGTAGACACCTCCAAGCAAAATAAGGGCGGTACGATTCTTTTCATTCAGGACAATTGCTTCCTCAAGCAGCTTTTGTGCATTGTCAAGTTCGCTTTTCTTGATATACGAAAAAGATAGCTCCGATCTGATATAGGAAGAATCGGGGTTAAGACGAAGAGCAGACTTATAATAATTTATGGCATCTTCAGACTGGCCCCTTGTTTCGCTTCTGTATCCCTTTAAAAAAAAGAGTATGGACGAAGAGTAATCACTTGCAAGCAGGGAGAAGGGGATAAACAACATGAGCACATAAATAAAGAGTTTTCTCATAATACCTGATAATAACATACAAGCCTTTTAAAATCTATTATCGTATAAGATTCCCAATCCTCGACCACCTTATGAATCCAAGCGCATTGTCAGGCTTTACATTCCAGGAAAAATACAATATAAGCGCCCTCCCTACAAGATGATCTTTAGTGACAACACCCCAGTATCTGCTGTCAAGACTTCTGTCTCTGTTGTCGCCCATAACAAAGTAGGAATTCTTAGGCACTTTGTATGGTCCAAAATTATCTCTCGGGTTAACATGTTCAGGCAGTATTATGTTGTCTATGTAATGCCCCCATTTGTCTTCTATCCTTTTTCCATTTATATAGATGACTTTATCCTTGATAGATATATTATCACCTTCGGTTGCCATGACCCTCTTAATAAAATCCTTGTCCGGGTCAATGGGATAACGAAAGACCACTATATCCCCCTTTTTTGGATCTCCAAGACTAAAGATTACTTTATCCGTGAAAGGAATCTTCATCACATAGCTTAACCTATTTACAAGAAGATGGTCACCAATAAGGAGTGTAGGCTCCATAGAGCTTGAGGGTATCCTGAATGCCTGAACAAAAAAACTTCTCACAAAAAATGCTATAATTGCTGCAATAATTAATGATTCAACATATTCCCTGGTTTTACTCTTAGTTTTTCCTTTTATTGCTTCCATGTTTATGTCTTTTGTATTTTTCACTTTTCACCTTTTACTTTCTTTACTTTTTCACAGATTCCTACATTTTTTCAGGCGTTGATACGCCGAGTATATCCAACCCGTACTTAATCACATACTGCAGCATGTAAAGAAGCAGCAGCCTTGCGATAGTCAGGTCTTTCTCGTTCTTTAAAATCCTCGTCTTATTATAATAACTGTGAAACTTACTTACAAGTTCTATAAGATAAAACGTTATCCTATGCGGTTCAAGACTACGTGAACTTCCCTCCAGGATATCATAGAGATGGAGTATCGATTTGATCAAATCAATTTCCTCTTTAACCGTCAAAAGATCAACCCTGACAGCGTCTCCTTCCAATGCCACATCACCATTTATTGTCTGCTCCCTGGCTTTTGCCTTCAAAAAATCAATATCTATTCCGTCTTCCTTAGCATTCCTGAAAATACTTGCAATCCTTGCATAGGCATATTGAACATAATATACAGGATTTTCGCTTGATGTTTTCTTCGCAAGATCAAGATCAAATTCAAGATGAGCATCGCTTTTACGCATTAAAAAGAAAAAACGGGCAGCATCCTTCCCTACCTCATCAAGAACCTCCCTGAGAGTTGTGAACTGCCCTGATCTTGTCGACATACCCACCGGCTTTCCATCTTCAAGGAGAGTAACAAACTGGATAAGGAGAACCTTGAGATCTTCCTTGCGGCCCCCAGTGGCTTCCACGCCTGCCTTCATCCTCGGGATATACCCGTGGTGATCAGACCCCCATATATCTATGAGAATATCAAAGGACCGGTTGAACTTGTCTTTATGATAGGCAATATCTGAAGCAAAGTATGTCTTCTCGCCATCAGACTTAATCAATACTCTGTCCTCATCCTTCTCAAAAAGGCTCGTCTTGAACCAAAGCGCTCCTTCCTGCTCATACGCATAGCCCTTTGTTTTGAGTGATTCCAGGGTCGCTTCGACAATTCCGTTCCTGTGCAGGGTTGTCTCACTGAAATAGTTGTCGAAAAAAACACCGAAGCTCTCAAGGTCACTCTTGATACCATCCAGGACCGTATCACCGGCAAATTTTGCAAAAAAATCTATGGCCTCTTTTCTATCTTCAGGAATAATTAACCCCTGCTTGATTGCATCGGCTGCAATATCCTTAACGTACGCACCCTTATAAAAACTGTCTTCAAATACAACATCCTCACCTTTCAGCTCTCTCCACCGTGCGTAGGTCGATTCACCGAGCGTATCTATCTGTTTACCCGCATCATTCACATAATATTCCTTTACAACGTTGTAACCGGTTTTCTTTAGTATGTTTGCAAGCACATCGCCTACAGCAGCTCCCCTTCCGTGCCCTATATGAAGGGGCCCTGTAGGGTTGGAACTCACAAACTCCATAAGGACTTTTTTGCCTTTCCCAACGTCGGGCATGGAGGCCTCCAGTCCATTGTTGAATATCTCCGATAGTGCCTGCCGCCATATTTCATCTTTTATATAAAAATTTATAAACCCTTTCCCTGCAAGTTCGACCTTATTACATACATCACCAAAATGCATACGGCCGATGAGAATTTTTGCAATATCCTGAGGGCTTTTTCTGATTTTAGGGGCTAATAAAAAGGCAATGTTTGTGGAATAATCGCCAAACTCTTCTTCTCTGGGAATTTCTATAATAGGCTCTGTTTTAACATCGTAAGGTAAAATACCTTCAGTTTTACATATATCACAGGCCTCATTTATTATCTCCACTACCCGTTTTCTTATCATCCGGTGTCTCCGTATTCTTAATAGAAAGATCCTTTGTAAAATCAGGACATCTTAACGTTACATCCTTACTTTTTAAAAACTTTTTCTGACAATTCTCTCTCCATGCACAGATTATGCAGAGTGAAGGTTCGTTAGCCATTATATCTCCTTTATAATCTCCTTATAAAATTTAGGCTTTCTTTCTTTCATCAGCGGCCACTCTCTCCGGATATGTTTCAGATATTCAAAGTCAATATCTGCCAAAAGGATACTGTCAACCGCCCCAGTCGGCCCCCCTATCAATTCTCCCTCCGGATTCACACAAAAACTCATCCCGTAGAAATCAAGGTCATTCTCGCTTCCTACCCTGTTTACTCTCATAATATACAAACCATTCATTATAGCATTTCCTGAAATAACCGTCTGCCATATATGCTGGGTCTTGAAAGCGCACGCAGTGGGTGAAAAAACTATTTCAGCGCCTTTCAAAGCAAGGACTCGTGTACTCTCGGGATACAGGTTGTCCCAGGAGATTTGAACTCCAAGTCTTCCATACTTTGTGTCAAAGACGGGCAATCCTTTTTTGCCTGGAGAAAAATAATATTTCTCTTCCCATAGCGGTATATCAGGAATATGAATTTTTCTGTATACTCCGGATGTCTTACCGTCAGCATCTATAATTACACAACTATTATAAAAATGCGACGTATGCTTTTCGAATATGGGCAGCAGGATTACGGAATCTGAGGCTTTCGCCTTCTTCCTGAAAGTACCAACAATTTTATTTCTTATATCATCGGCTAACAGGAAAGCTTTTTCATCTCTTCCCTTGGGAAACCAATGCTGGTTGAACATTTCCTGAAAACATATGATCCGTGCACCTTCTTTCAGGGCTACATCCATGATTTTCAGAGCCTTATTAATATTTTCCTCTTTATCCTCAGAACACGCAAATTGAATGCCTGCTATCTTCATATATTGAAAACCCGTCTCATTTTTTATTATATTGATTATGCACTTTCAGGTAAAAAGAACACCATATACAGGGAAATATCTGCTGTATATTTCATTGTTTGCCCTCTTTGCATTGTCATGTCAAAACTAACAGATGAAATTGAGACATGTCAAGGGAAAAACCGCAGGATATGTCCGGATCGTCTTCGGTTCTATACATGTTGGAATAAACCGTCGGCTTTAGCCGGTGGTTTATTCCAACCATTACTTTATCTTGAATGCTTCCTCCATGCCTATATACTTTTTCCTCAGTTTTGTCTTCTCTATTTTGCCGGTAGGATTCCTTGGAATCTCACCGAAAAAGACCTTTCGGGGACGTTTGTATTTCGGCAGTTTCTCGCAGTATGCAAGGACCTCTTCTTCGGTAAGCATTTTGCCGGGGACCACATCAACCACAATGGCAACAATCTCTCCAAGCCGCTCATCAGGAATGCCGATAGCTGCGGTATCTTTAACACAGGGGTTTGTGTGGAGGAAATCTTCAACTTCAACAGGAAAGACATTTTCACCGCCGGTAATAATGACATCCTTCTTCCTGTCCACAATATAGATAAAGCCGTCTTCATCTTCTTTTGCCATATCACCGGTAAAAAGCCATCCGTTTATAAGTGCCTTTTCCGTTGCTTCAGGATTCTTGTAATACTCACGCATTACACCATTGCCGCGGACACATAGTTCTCCCGGCTCGCCCTTCTTTACAGGATTACGGTTTTCATCGACAATCTTTGTTTCACAGTTGAAGCCGGGACGTCCTATAGCGCCGACCTTGTGGATATTCTCAATCCCCAGATGGACACAGTTCGGTCCTGTGGCCTCGCTCAAACCATAAGTAGTATCATAGGCCATATCCGGAAAATATTTCTTCCAGTGGATAATAAGGGAAGGCGGGACCGGCTGTGCGCCTATATGCATGAGACGCCATTGGGAAAGCTTGTAATCCTTTAATTTTAATTCGCCGCTGTCCAGTTTGAGCAATATATCCTGAGCCCAGGGCACAAGAAGCCAGACAATGGTTCCTCCTTCCTCATTCACCGCCTCAAGAGTCCATTGCGGGGAAATTCCTTTCAGGATTACGGAAGTCCCTCCTACAATAAGGCTGCCAAACCAGTGCATCTTCGCTCCTGTATGGTAAAGGGGCGGTATGAGTATGAAGATGTCCTTCTTTGTCTGGAAATGGTGCATGTTTTCCGTAATACAAGCCGTTGCCATATTTAAATGAGTAAGCAGAATCGGCTTCGGTTGACCCGTTGTGCCGGAAGTAAAATAAAGGCCGCAGGGATCTTCGAAAGTAATGTTTACGATCGGCGGCATTGGAGACGATCCGGTCAGAAGCCGAGAAAATGATTCGGCATAGGAAGGACATTTTTCGCCTGTACAGATGTAGTGTTTAACAGAGGTTAATCCGGCATTGATAGGCTCTATTCTTTCTTCAAATTCTTCGCCGAAAATAAAAATATCTGGTTGAGCCACATCAGCACAATATTGGATGTCGTTGCTCATAAATCTGAAGTTAAGAGGCACTACCCATGCGCCTGTCCTCACTATACCGAAATAAGCAATAAGCCAGTCAATGGAATTATTCATTAGGTGCATGACTTTATCGCCTTTTTTAATGCCTTTTGACAAAAGAACGTTGGCAAAACAATTAGCACGCTCATCAAATTCACGCCATGTTATGATAAACCTTTTACCCTCCGCCGGCATCCTTTCGACAAGGGCAATATCATCAGGATACATCCTGCCGTTTCTTGCCAGCATCTCACCGATATGGACATTAATGTCAGTCATTTTTAACCCCCTTTATTTTCAACTACATAACACCACAATATTTATACGTATGTTCATTGTCTGCCGCCAAGCATCGCAGAGAACTTTCCGGCATGTTCAGTAACTATGGCGCCATATTCTTCAATGCGTGACTCAGGAAATGTTCCCATGATAAATAGAGATCCGATCAATCTCTCATGTGAATCAAAAACAGGAGAGGCAATGACATTGATGCCTGCATTTAATTCACCCATATCAAAGGCGAAACCTGTTTGCCTGCATTTCGTAAGCTCCTTTTCCAGCCTGTTGCGATCCAGTCTTGAGGCATCGCCATGAAAAAAGAGTTTATCCTGTCTGAGTATGCTCTCTCGCTCCTCCTCCGGCAGAAAAGCGACTATTGCCTTTCCATGGGCGCCGTGGGAAATGTTGAATCTGTATCCAAGACGGATTGTAACACTGATGTCTTTATCCGCCTCCTGCCTGGCTACAACAAAAACATTTCCATCGTTTATGATACCAAACAGGGCTGTGCTGTGGGTCTTTTCTGCAAGAGTTTCAAGAAAGGGACCTGCTGTTTCGCTGTAATTTAAGCCATCCAGAACCCTTCTTGACAGGGATATCAGTCCAAGCCCCAGAAAGTAGGTTTTCCCGGCAGGATCTTTTTGTACAAAACCATACTTCTGCAAGGTATTGAGAATCGAGTACCCCTTGCTCTTGTATATACCGACATCTTTACATATCTCTGTGAGATTCATCTTCTGGGACGGGCTTTTTGTAAGGCAGAGCAGGATTCTTGCTGCTTGATCTACCGCAGGAACCAAGCCATTATATTCGGATTTCTTTTCCTGTTCTTTTTTATCCAAAGAGACCTCCTGAGTTCCTAAACAGCCATCCTGCCTTCATAAAATGCTTTCACATTAAGGTCATGAAGTTTTGCCGGCAAAAGCGCCTTTATCGCATTTGTCCACTGTTCTTCCTTGATTTTGGGGAAGAAATTGGAAAAGGCACCTGTAAGCACCACGTTTGCAGCCTGAATATTACCAAGTTCCCGCGCCATTTCCTGCCCGTTAATTATCCAGACATTGTTTTTGAAGTATTTCCTGAATGTCCTTTCAATATCTCCGGGATACTCTGCCTGCCCAAGGCTTACGCCAGGCGGGAGAATTGCCTGTCTATTGATGATAATTTTCCCTTCAGGCTTCACCCAGTTTATGTATCGTGCAGCTTCAAGCAGCTCAAAGGACAGGAGAAAATCTGCCTCGCCGTACTCAATAAGCGGCGAGTATACTTTCTTACCGAATCGAAAATGAGTGGTAACATCTCCGCCTCTCTGTGCCATACCGTGAACTTCAGCCTTTTTTACATCATACCCTGTGTTGAGGAATACTTCAGCAAGAATGTTGCTCGCAAGAATCGTCCCCTGACCTCCAACACCTGAAAGAAATATATTTGTGACTTTTCCATTCTCTGTCATAATCGCCTCCCTTACTATTTTCTGGGGCTTGCGTCGCCCCCTCCAGCGACCCACTCACAGGGTGGGTCCCCCGGCCGTCGGAGCCTCCCCTTCTCGCTCGCTGTGCGAGCTATTTATCACCCTGACATTGTATACGCCGGGCTTGCGTCGCCCCCCTTATCTTGCTCCTGGTGTAATGGCTTTAAATTTACAGACCTGAACACAGACCTCACAGCCGACGCACTGGTCTTTGTTGATAAACACTGTCCCTTTTCTCTTATTGCCGTCCTTTGTCTGACCTTTACCCTCCTGCCAGCTTATTGCAGGACAGTTGATCTCAAGGCAGACCTTGCAGCCTCTGCACATACCAGTGTCAATTAAATACACCGGATACTTGAATTTTCCTAAGGGGTTTGTCCTGCGCAGGAGCATACAAGGACTGTTCATTGTGATAATAACTGAGGCATCATTCCTGTTGACTTCTTCCCTGATTACTTTCATTGTTGCTTCAATATTATATGGGTCTACTTTTCTCACATTTTTGACACCCAAAGCTCTTGCTATCTGCTCATAGTCGACCATGTTGGCAGGTTCACCTTTGATCGTATATCCTGTGCCGGGCGTTTCCTGTTGTCCGGTCATGGCCGTAATCCTGTTGTCAAGGATAATTGTAGTTGAATAGCCTTTGTTGTAAACCGTGTCCATCAATGGTCCGATACCGCTATGGAGGAATGTGGAATCACCGAGCACCGCACAGATCTTCCCAAGCCCCTCCTTGCCGAGAACCTTCCCTGCGCCATAAGCGCCACCGACACCGGCACCCATACACGTTGAAGCATGCATGGCAGCAAGGGGCGGTGCAACTGCCAGCGCATAACAGCCAATATCGCCGAACACATACAATCCAAGTTTTTTCAGAGCATAGAACAACGGCCTGTGTGAACAACCGGCGCAGAGATTCGGCGGTCTTCTCGGCAAGTCTTCCGGTTTTATCATTATTTTCGGTGGTTTATATTTCCTGCCCTCCACAACTTTTATAAGCGATTGTTTGACTATACCTGTTGACAATTCACCTACTGACGGGATCAGGTCTTTACCGTGCCAGACTTTGTAGCCCATTGCCCTGATCTCTGTTTCAAGAAAAGGGTCAAGTTCTTCCACTACAATTACCTTTTTAACCTTTTTAAAGAATTCGGCAATCATGTTCTTTGGCAGCGGCCATACCATACCCAGCTTCAAAAAGGAATATTGAGGGAAAACATCCTTTGTATAGAGATAGGAAACACCTGACGAGATAAAACCTATTGAAGGATCATTGATCTCCATAACATTGTATGGGAATTCGGTATCTGCATATGCAGCAAGTTTTTTTATTTTATCTTCAAGGGCAATCCGCTTTACCCTGGAATACATGGGAACCATGACATACTTGGGCGTATCTTTTTGGTCAAGACCTTTCTGAATTGCAGATTCCTTTCTTTCACCCAGTTCAACAGTGGAATCGCAGTGTGAAACCCTGGTCTCGGTCCTTAAAAGCACGGGAGTATCAAATTTTTCGCTCATATCAAAGGCTATTTTCGTAAAATCCTTACACTCCTGAGAATCAGCCGGTTCAAGCATTGGGGCCTTTCCGAAACGGGTCCAGTTTCTGCTGTCCTGTTCATTCTGGGAACTATGCTGTCCGGGATCATCAGCTACAACAACGACAAAACCACCCTTAATGCCTGTGTAAGTAATGGTCATAAAAGGGTCGGCAGCTACATTCAGTCCTACATGTTTCATACATGCAATCGCCCTTCCACCGGCAAGGGAAGCGCCGTGGGCAACTTCCACTGCTATTTTCTCGTTAGGGGACCATTCCGTATAGACTTCATCATATTTGGATATTTCAGCCATAATTTCACTGCTTGGCGTCCCCGGATAGGCACATCCCACACTTACACCTGCCTCCCAGGCACCTCTTGCAATCGCCTCATTCCCTTGCATTATTTTTTTCATACCCTTATCTCCTTTATTGATGATCGCTCCATTTTCCATAATCTTTCTCTCAATGCTCTATGAAGTATCTTACCGGGCCCTGATCTCGGCATTGCCATTGTTCATGGGGCTTGCGTCGCCCCCTCCACCGGCATTAAGCCACGACCCGCTAAAGCCCGTACCCCGGCCTCCCCTCTCTCGCCCGCGGTACGGGCTAAACAGATGCCTTTATTGATGATCGCTCCATTTTCCATATCTTTCTCTCAATGCTCTATGAAGTATCTTACCCGGCCCTGATCTCGGCATCTCATCGTCCTTGATAAAAATTACATTCTTGGGGACTTTGTAGCCTGCGATCTTGCCCTTACAGTACGAGGAAATTTCTTCCGGAGTTGCCGTCTGCCCTTCATGAAGCACAACAACGGCTGTGACCTGCTCGCCCCATTTCTCATGAGGCACGCCAATGACCGCCACATCTTTTACTTTCTCATGTCCGCCTACAATATTTTCCACCTCGGACGGGAAGATATTCTCGCCGCCGGAGATGATCATGTTCGCCTTTCTGTCAACGAGAAAAACATACCCATCCTCATCCTTGTAAGCCATGTCGCCGGCAGTGAAAAAACCGTCTTTCATAACTGATGCTGTCTTTTCATGGTCTTTCCAGTAGCCCTCGAAGAGCATGGGACTTCTCGAATAAAGCTCGCCAACCGTATTCGGTTTTGTAATAAGATTGCCATTTTCATCATAGAGCCTTATCAAATCTGTGCCGATAAACTCACGTCCGCATGAACCAAGCTTTGCAAGCTGCTCTTCCGGTTTCAGGATTGTGACGCAGCCTGCTTCTGTTGAGCCATAGGCCTCGTCAAGCTGGGAATTCGGAAACATCTTAAGGATACCGAGCTTTGTATCGCGTCTGGCTGGAGCAGAAGAGATAAGAAGTTTCTTGACAGAAGTGAGGTCGTATTTTTGCTTCACCTCATCAGGGAGGGTAAGCATCATGATATAATGAGTCGGCACAAGGGAAGTAAAGGTGATCCTGTGGTCGGAGAAAGTCTTCAACAGGTCTTCAGGATCAAAGCTTATCATATTGTAGCACATAACCGTTCCCCCCACCCAGGTGACAACAAAGGAATAGTTCAGCGAATTGATGTGACAGCAGGGCATGACAAGAAGATTCGTGTCATTAAAACCAAAGACATGGTCGTAAATCATGATAAGAAACTGCGCAAACATATTTGCATGGCTTTTCATAACACCCTTAGGTTTGCCTGTTGTACCCCCTGTGTACATAAGAACCCAGATGTCATCAGCATCTACCTGCACAGCCGGTTCTTCCGGGCTTGCCGCGGCTATTGCATCTTCAAAGGAGATAAAGTTTTCATAACGATGATTATCAGAGGAAAAGGAAACATATTTTTCTACTGAAGGAAGATTCTTCTTCATGCCGTTTACTATGTCTATCCATGGGTATGCCTTACCGTCTCTCGGATCTGCTCCGCCCTGAACAATAAATACTTTGGATTCGCTGTTGTTGATATTATATTCCATTTCCGGCGCAGAAAGCCTGAACATAATAGGTACGCAAATAAACCCGCCTTTTGCAGCTGCTGCATAGATATCCATCCATTCCACGCAGTTGTATGCAAGAACGGCAAACCTGTCGCCTTTCTTCATGCCCATATTTGTGAGCGCATTTGCAAGCCTGCATGAACGTTCATTCCACTGCTTAAATGTATATTCCTTGTATAGATCTTTAGCGCCTATCTTATCCGGCCATTTAAATGCATTCACCTTTAATACATCTTTTGCCGTCATCCAGTGACCGTTGTTCATTTTCGTCCTCCTTAACCAGTATTATATCCAGCCAATGGAACACATTATTTTGTTGAATAGTTTTTTTTGATTCGCCTGTGCACTTGGCCTTTTAATCTATGTTTTATTATTCTGTATATAGAACATCGTTCTGTATATCAATTATTTTAACGAAAGAAGGGATATTTTGTCAACAGGAATTGCATGTAAATTTCTGAGTCTTTCTGAGGTTAATACTGCGTGTTTTTTGCCCGAAGCTAACCGTTTCAGCCTGAAATGCTCACCCCATGATATTTGCCTGAGGCACAAACTCCTTCCTGAAGTCGAGTTTATGTCATTATCTCTAAAAGTTTAACATTTCAAATGGCAATAAATTTGGTGATTCTTCTGAAAGATTAGTTTCTCTCCGATCGATAGTGAGCAATTACTGCATGCAATATAACATCGGAATGTTAATGTTATATTGCAAAATTTGTCCCGTCATCTATTTTTGAAATGTATTGTATCTATCTGATTTTCTGGGTATTATTGTTCAATGTTTAATTATTTAATTTGTTGACATCTTTCATGGCAAATACTAATATTTGGGAAATTACTGCATGCAGTATGTTGATAGTTAGGAGTTAGAATCATGCAAGACCTACCCGTCATAAGTACAATCATTCAGGGCTTTGCAACGATTGTGCTGGTTTTTGTTACGTGGCGCTACGTGAATTTGACGAAGAAGTTAGTTGAACTTCAAGTTGAGCCACGCATAGACTTGCTAATACCAGAGGACATTCTGCACGATCCTACGCGATCCGCTAAGCTCGTCAACAATTCGGGATGTGATGTTGATACTATTCACATGCAGGTTTCGGCAATCTATCGACACACTGACGGCACTCCCTCCCCGATTATGAGGTGTATTGACACACGGACATGGAATCAGAAGCTGAAACCAAAAACCTCTCTGCAATGCGATATTGCCCGATACTTCGCCATCGCTACTGAGATTGGTGCAGAAACTGAAATACCAGAAGGTTTGGAGCTCGTTAGACGTTCTATTCTGCTTTCCGTTTCCTTCAAGAGGTCCGTGGATGGAAAGGAGTTTTGCTTTGAAGAACCTTATTCCGTAATCGCTCACGAGAATGGAACTGCAACCGTATCTAGGACTGGGTTCCGTCGGAGCGTGGATACTCTTGATAAGACCATAATGAAGATAAAGAAAGTGTAATGTACCTTACATATGAAGAAAGAGCTAAAGAGTATAAGACTCCTAACGACCGGGTGCACTGGATCGCGTACCTCGCCCAAAAGGCGGGCCCCCAGTGACCCAGGTGTTAGGCGACATTTTGCTTGGCAAAAAAGGAGGTGATGGTAATATGAGGCTTTAGGGAGCAAGGAAACAGGTAAGATTTTTTAGGGCTGGTGAAAGCCTTACTTTAGGAAATAATTACCAGGTAAATCTTAAAAAATAGAGGTTAAATTAGGAGGTATGTTATGTCTATTTTGATTAAAAGATGTGAAAGGTATTATGAGATTCCTGAAGACTTATTGAATAATTATGAGATCTCAAAAGAGCAATTTGAACAAGGCGTTAATAAAATACCGGCAGATTATGAGCGGCCACTAATATTTGCTACAGATAGATGCGGGTGCACCGGTGCTGGAGTCGGAGACTGTTAATAAAACGAAAGTCCATCGCAGTGATTCTACTCTTTGGGCGTAATAGCTGTAATGGTTTTGGGCAGAGAACATCTTAGAAAAAAATGGCCCTTTAGCCATATACTATTGTTGCACCGTTGCTTTCAACCAATATGGTTGGCAATTGGTTAATTATACATGCGCAAGGGGTGACTTCTGCAATCGAACAAAACTCCGGTATCTGCGTCGCCTATGCTAATTATTTATCAAAGCTCCTGACCTCATACACCGGAGTATCGCACGTCTTGCATCACATGCAGGTTAAGACTTCTACTGATATTTGATAACCCCGCAATAGGAGACTAGATGCTTATCGATTCACTTATCATTAAAAAGAACAATGCTGGAATAACGCTATTCGACTTGACAAATGGTGCAAGCTATCAATTTAACAATACCGGTAAGACGATTATTGAGTGTTTGCAAGATGGACAAACTGAGGATCATATAGTTTCTAAATTATGTAATGATTATGCACATATTCCACTAGGTCAAATAAGCGAAGACGTAGCCAAATTTATAAAGAAATTAAATCACTTTGGTTTACTTCGTACCACTGATGTCAATGTATCTAAGATTGATGCACTATGCTGGGATATTACATACAAATGTAATTTATCGTGCGCTCATTGTTACCTTGGAGATATTATTAATAATCATGACGTCAATGAAAATTTACTTTTGACTGTTTGGGAACAATTAAAAGATAAACAAATTGGGATTATAGACTTTAGTGGTGGAGAACCGTTTTTACATAAACATTTCCTCTCATTATTACAATTGACGACATTGAATAATAATGGAGTCATGATCAAGACTAATGCCACGCTTATAGACAACACAACTGCTCAATTACTATCACAATTGGATAATATTCTTGTGGTAAGCATAAGTCTAGATGGACCTTCACCTGAAATTCATGATGCAATGAGATCTCCTGGGGCTTTCCAAAAAACTGTTAAGGGAATTGAAAACCTTGCCAAGTACGGTGTTTATACTAATTTGGTCTTTACCTCCACAGATTTCAACTATCCTTATATCGAAAATACAATTAATCTTGGCATACGGTTAGGCGCAAATTCGTTTCAAGTGAGTACGGTATTCTCTCAAGGCAGAGCCATCACTAACTCGATAGAACTTAGCCACAATACTCGTAAATTCCATTTCATCAATCTGGATATTATCACCAAAAACTTAAAAGGGGAAATCGGCATTACCTCATTTTCGGACAGATATGACCTCTTCGTGGAGGGTAAATTCAAAAGGAAAGGGTGTGGCCTTACGAAAGGGAATTTTATGATCGATCCTTCCGGGAACATTTTTCCGTGTCGCCGGTTTTCTGGTATGGATGCCCATAAGATAGGAAATATTCTGGGAATAGACTTCGATTGGGAGGAAACAATTCATAAAATAAAAAGTTTTTCTTCTCTTACTGTGGACAATCTACCAAAATGTTCCCTCTGCAAAATTAAGTATCTTTGTGGGGGACTTTGTAGACAGAATGCCGTTGTTCATACAGGCGACTTTTTAGGACAAGACCCGGACTGTCATAGCTTCAGGCGTGCCTGCGAAACCTTCATTTCGTGGAAAACTTAGACACACAATGAAGTAAAGGGGGACAATCCTATAATCTCCTGTCAAGGCAAAATTTAAAGATACTGCAAAAACAACCGGTTAAAGAAAAACCGGTAAAGAAAGGAGACGCAACCCTTTTCTGGAATCTTTTGCCTAACCATTCGCTGAAGCTGACTGGCGAGGACGCCAGCAGCTTAGCTCAATCGTTATACCACATTTCAGTTCGTAATTGTCGATAACATATTTATTTTTAATTACTTAGTTGTAGGTGTTAAAAATATTCATCAAGGAACGTACTAAGGGGCGCATTTCAATCCGTAGTCTTTGCCTCTGGGGAACCACGCAGTGTGCGCATTTGTGATAAAAATAACCACCAGGGAAAGGACTGAATGGGCATATTGCCATCTGTAATTCTTGCTGTTGCTCGACCTTGCTCGAAATGAAACTGTGCTGCCAGATTTGTTTCAGGGATAATTTTGCCCTGGAGTAGATTTTCAGCTTTTCCTCAAATAACATTAAGGGACTACAACTTCAGTTTCTTCCATTCTTTTCAGAACATCTTCAAGGGTACCCATAAAGGGTCCTTTAGCCTCCATCTTAATCGATGCAAGGGCTCCGGCAAATTTTATGGCGTCTTCAATGGAATGGTCTATTTTCCGGGCAAGATATGCCCCAATTGTCGCATCACCGCGCCCTGTTCTTCCTTCAACGCTCCTGTTTGAGAATCGCGCAAAATAGCTTTCCCCGTTTTTGTATACCAATACACCATCTGAACGCGTTATAATTGTTTCAAGACATCCCCAATCTTCAACTATAGCAGCAGCTCTTTTAAGATCGTCTGTTCCTGTCAGGGCTTTTGCCTCTGCTACATCCAATTTTACCGTTTCGACCATATGCAGGATCTCCTCCTTCTCAGGTAAATCTTTGTAGCGAATGGCACGTGTCTGTTGATCTACCTCCCATAAAAAACCCTGCATATCAATTGATAAGCGAAATCCGCGTGCTTTAAGTCCCTTCATAAACTCCAGGGTAAATTCCTGGTCGCTGAGAGCGCCGAGATGGATTAATCCCGGCTCCAGGGGAGGCATTTCCTCAATCCGGAAAAACCCTGCGCTCTTGGTTTGAAAGATTTGTCTTTCATCAACATTCGCAGTCGGATAAACGATCTTCATGTGTGTAGTCTCAGAAGAAGGCTGAAGATAAATGTCGATGCCCATGGCTTTTAAGGGTTCCATAACATGAGCATCTTCTTTAGACATTTTTGTTACCATTGCAATTTTTTTAGCGCAACAAACAGCCGCTGTTGCTCCGAAAAAAGCTGCGCCTCCTCCTGTTCCGAAAGAAGGAGTGTCTTCAAAAGGAACGATCTCGCCTGTTGCAGTGTGACCGATAAAAACAATGTCATAACTATTCATCGAAGCCCTTCCTTTTAATGAAATTGCCATGACTTAGACATAGATCATGGTCTATAATAAGGTTAATATTTACCCCTTTCAGATAGTTTCTGATAATGTGGTTTAATTTGCAACCTTATTTTATAACAGAAATAAAAAAAATGAACCTCCCCGCAGCAGAGCTGCGAGGTATCAGAGGAATGGGGAACATGATTATCCCCCCCCTCACCCTGCACTCTCCCTCAAGGGGCGAGGAAATGTGGTCACCCCGAAGCAGAGCTTCGAGGAATCAATTGATCGGATTAACAGTATAAATTTATTCCCTCTGCAATGTTGACAACATCTTGTAAGGGCACTATATTAACCTGAAAACTTAAAAAAGCACAGGAGGATATTACATATGGCAAAAAAAGTGATCGGTATAGACCTCGGTACAACCAATTCTGTTGTAGCGATTATGGAAGGTGGTGAGCCGAAGGTAATAATAAATGAGGAAGGTAGCAGGTTAACACCAAGCGTGGTTGCATTCACGAAAGACGGTGAAGTGCTTGTAGGGCAGACCGCAAAAAGACAGGCCATTACAAATCCTGAAAATACAATCTTCTCGATTAAGAGATTTGTGGGAAGAAGGTATAATGAAGTACAGGGAGAAATAAAGACTGTTCCCTATAAAGTAGTGGCGGATCAGGAAGGTAATGTAAGAGTTGATATAAGGGGAAAACAGTATACTCCTCAGGAAATTTCTGCTTTTGTACTCCAGAAACTGAAGAAATCTGCCGAAGCATATCTTGGTCAGACTATAGAAGATGCAGTCATTACCGTACCGGCTTATTTTAATGACTCCCAGAGACAGGCAACAAAAGATGCGGGAAGGATTGCAGGGCTTAATGTATTGCGTATCATCAATGAACCGACAGCGTCTGCGCTTGCATACGGGCTTGATAAGAAAAAGGATGAAACCATCGCTGTTTACGACTTTGGCGGAGGCACATTCGATATTTCCATATTGGAAGTCGGCGACAATGTTGTTGAGGTAAAATCCACTAATGGCGATACCCACCTTGGAGGCGACGACATAGACCAGCTTGTCATAGACTGGATCGTTGCGGAATTCAAGAAGGATCAGGGCATTGATCTTTCCAAGGACAGGATGGCCTTACAGAGGCTCAAAGAGGCAGGGGAGAGGGCAAAGATTGAGTTATCAACAGCAGTTGAGACTGAGATCAACCTTCCTTTTATAACTGCCGACAGCGCGGGTCCGAAACACCTGAATATGAAGCTTCGCAGAGCTGAGCTTGAAAAACTGGCCGATGATATAATGCAGAAGACGGTTGAACCGTGCAAAAGGGCTATGGCAGACGCAAAACTGGATTTCAGTAAAATAGATGAAGTTGTCCTTGTGGGTGGGTCCACAAGAATTCCCAAGGTTCAGGAAATTGTAAAAAGCTTCTTTGGCAAGGAACCACACAGAGGCGTGAACCCTGATGAGGTTGTGGCCCTTGGCGCAGCAGTCCAGGCAGGCGTACTGGCCGGTGAAGTGAAAGATGTACTGCTTCTTGATGTGACCCCGCTTTCACTCGGTATTGAGACATTGGGCGGAGTGATGACGAAGATCATTGAAAGGAATACTACAATTCCTACAAAGAAGAGCCAGATTTTTACCACTGCCGAAGACAGCCAGATGAGCGTAGAGATCCATGTGCTTCAGGGGGAAAGGGAATTTGCAAGGGACAATAGAACACTTGGAAGATTTCAACTGATAGGCTTACCGCCTGCCCCGAGAGGAATTCCTCAGATTGAGGTTACCTTTGATATTGATGCAAACGGCATTCTTCATGTGAATGCAAAAGATCTTGCCACAGGCAAGGAACAGAATATCCAGATCACAGCATCTACAGGTTTGAGCGAAGACGAAATAAAGAAGATGGTCCATGATGCTGAAGTGAATGCTGAAGAAGACAGAAAGAGAAAACAGGATATCGAAGCAAAAAATCAGCTTGATAATCTTATATACCAGACTGAGAAAACACTGAATGACAATAAAGATAAACTGACGAATGAAGACACGAAGCCCGTTGAAGATGCAATGGCTTCAGCAAAAGACATCTTAAAGAGCGGCGATTCCGATAAAATCAGGAGTGCAATGGATGAACTTACAAAGGCTTCACACAAGCTTGCCGAGGTGCTGTATAAAAAGACAGCAGGACCAACAGGTGGTGCCGGACAGGGCGCGGAAGAACAGAAAACACAGCAGGAAGGCCGCAAGGGTGATGACGATGTGGTGGATGCTGAATTTGAGGACGTGAAGAAATAGGGGGATTGAATGGTGATAGGTTTGAGAAACGATAAAGGCACAAAAGACAGAATATTTTATCCTTCAGAACTTCCCGTATTGCCGCTTCGAGGCACGGTTGCTTATCCTGACCTTGTTATGCCGCTTATAGTAGGAAGAGAACGTTCTATAAAACTTATAGATGAATCAATGAATATGGATAAGATGATTGCGATAATAACGCAAAAAAATCCGGATATAGAAGATCCGGATATGGAAGACCTCTATACGGTAGGCACCATTGCCACAATTATGAAAATGGTGAAAATGGTAGATGGGAGTCAGCGGGTAGTAATTCAAGGTTTATGCAGGTTTAAACTCATCGAATTTACTCAGAGAGAGCCGCATTTGCAGGCAAAAATAATGCCTATTTTTGAGGATTACCAGAAGGATATTGAAGTAGATGCAATGTATTTAAACCTTAGAAACCTTTTTAAAAAAGCTATAGACATGGCGCCTTATCTCTCTTCAGAGCTTTCCCAGATTGCAACGAAGGTAGAAAATCCAGGTAACCTTGCAGACCTTATTGCCTCTACCATAAATATCAGTGTTATTGAAAAACAGGAGATCCTCGAAAAGATTGACCTGAAGGAGAGGCTGAGAAAAGTCACGGTATTTCTGAACAGGGAGGTCGAGACCCTTGAGCTGAGCAGTAGAATTCAGACTAATGTGAAAGAAGGCATCGATAAAACCCAGAGAGAATACTATTTGAGAGAACAGCTCAAGGCAATTCAGAAAGAGCTTGGCGATACCGATGATAAAATGTCGGAAGTTGATGAGATACGGAAAAAGATACTTGATGCGAAGATGACTCCTGATGTACAAAAGGTTGCTGAAAAAGAACTTGACAGGCTTTCCAAGATGAGCACCATGTCGGCAGAGTATACTGTTGCAAGGACTTATCTCGATTGGCTCACCGAAATCCCCTGGTCAAATCAGACAGAGGATAATCTTGACATTGCCGGTGCAAATACAATTCTCAATGAAGACCACTACGACCTTATAAAGGTGAAAACGAGAATCCTTGAGTATCTTGCTGTTCGAAAGCTTAAGTCGGATATGAAAGGCCCGATTTTGTGCTTTGTAGGCCCCCCGGGAGTGGGCAAAACATCACTTGGCAAATCAATCGCCAGAGCATTGGGAAGAAAATTTATGAGGATCTCCCTTGGAGGCATACGGGATGAAGCCGAGATCAGGGGACACAGGAGAACATATGTGGGCGCTTTGCCGGGCAGGATTATCCAGGGGGTTAAAAAGGCGGGCTCCAATAACCCTGTATTTATGCTTGATGAAGTAGATAAAATCGGAACAGATTTCAGGGGAGACCCCTCAAGCGCCTTGCTCGAGGTTTTGGACCCCGAACAGAATTTTTCCTTCAGCGACCACTACCTTGAAGTGCCCTTTGATTTGTCCAAGGTTATGTTTATTGCAACGGCAAACATGCTTGATCCGGTCCCTCCTGCTCTGAAGGACAGGATGGAGGTCCTCGAACTCCCCGGTTATACTGAGGAAGAAAAGGTAATGATTGCCAAACAGTTTCTTATTCCGAAAGAGCGCTTTGAACATGGTCTTAACGAAGACCTGATTGCCTTTGAAGATGAGGCGCTGAAAATCATTATACGTTCATATACAAGGGAATCGGGTGTAAGAAACCTTGAAAGGGAAATAGCAACGATTTGCAGGGCAGTAGCTAAATTGGTTGCAGAAGGAGATACAGAAAAAAAGATAGTCACGTTGGATAGCATTCATGGATATCTCGGACCGATAAAGTTTTTCTCAGAGATTGCTGAGAGAACAAAGTATTCAGGCGTTGCAACAGGCCTTGCCTGGACTCCTACCGGCGGCGAAATTCTCTTTATAGAATCAACCAAGATGAGAGGTAAGGGGAATCTCTCTCTTACAGGTCAGCTTGGTGATGTTATGAAAGAATCTGCCCAGGCGGCGTTAAGTTATATCAGGAGTAAGGCAGGAGAGTATCAGATTCCCGAGGATTTTTTTGAGAAAAACGACCTGCATGTCCATGTTCCGCAAGGAGCTATCCCGAAAGACGGACCCTCTGCAGGCGTAACCATGCTTGTTTCTCTTGTATCGCTTATTACGGATAAGCTTGTAAGAAATGATGTGGCTATGACTGGGGAGATTACATTACGCGGGCTTGTGCTGCCTGTGGGTGGAATCAAGCAGAAGGTGCTTGCAGCAAAGAGGGCAGGGATACAGAACATAATCCTGCCAAAATTAAATGAAAAAGACCTTGAAGAAGTGCCTGAAAGCATAAAAGAAAATATGCGTTTCAAATTTATCGAGAAGATGGATGAGGCCATAGAGATTTGTCTGACACAGTAGCATCAGGCACATAGCATATAAATAAAAGATGCAGAAAGGGGCAGGGTTTTTATTCCTGCCCCTTTCTTTTGTTACAGCTTATCATCATAAGTATCGGTGTCAAGTTGTCCCGGACAAACAGGCTCATTATGCTCCGGCGGCTTCATTTACCGGGACACCCGCAAGCGGGTACCCGGTCGCCCCCTCCACGAACCAAGTCCGTGGAGCCTCCCCCTCTCGCCCGCTCAAGCGGGCTGGTTTATGCTCGCGTTCCGCTTCCCCGATAATTATTTTCCTTTAAAAACCGGTTTTCTCTTTTCGAGAAACGACAGGGCAGCTTCTCTATGATCCTCTGTTTCTGAAAGCAAAGACAATTGCGAGGATATATAATCCAGGTGAGCCCTTAAGGTGCTTGTCTGAGCCTGATATACTGCCCTTTTCATCATTCTCACAGCAAGAGGCGGTTTATTGGCAATTTTTTCTGCCAGTTTCATGGTTTCTTCCATAAGCAAGTCATGGGGAACGACTCTATTTACAATCCCAAGATCCAGGGCCTCTGAAGCACTGAGCATTTCGCCGGTAAGAAGCAGTTCCAGAGCTTTTGATGTGCCCACAAGACGGGGCAGAAAATAAGCGCCGCCATCTCCGGGTATCAGACCCATTGTGATATATGATTCGGCAAGCCTTGCTCTGTCTGAGCAGACACGCAAATCGCATATAAGGGCCATATCCATGCCAGCTCCCATGGCAGCTCCGTTGATTGCTGCAATGACAGGTTTGTCAAGGTCTTCCATGGTAAGGACAATCCGATGCACACCTTCCCAGAGGAAGTTTTTCATGCCCCATGAAAGGAGTTTTCCTTCTGCCATGTCCTTTATATCCCCGCCTGAACAGAAAGTATCTCCATTGCCTGTTACGATAATAACCCTTACTGAGTCATCCTGTTTTGCTTCCTTGAGATATCTTTCCCAGAGGGATATCATTTCCGGGCTGAAAGCATTTTTTACTTCAGGCCGGTTAAGGGTTATAACAGCTACCGTGTCCTGATGGCTGTATAATACGTGTTCGTCTTTCATAGTTATAAACCTCTTTTGTATTATGCTAACGGTATTTTATCGTAAAAAACAGTACTGTCAATGAGAAGAACAAATATATGACATTTGCTGCTATTATGGGTACTTCATTGATCAAAATGCCGTAGATGAGCCATAATACTGAACCGGTTGTTGTCATAAGCGGCATAAAAATTGAAATGTCTCTTGCTTCCTTGAGTTTCCAGATTCGCATAATCTGAGGCAGCAGGGCAAACGTTGTAAGTATGGCTGCAATATAACCGATTAAGTCCTTCATTGATAAGGTTTTACCATTACTCCATCCGAAAAAACAAATGAATTATATGGCAAAAAACGTACGTGCCTTCTTGCTCACCAAGTCAGCCGTAGAGATTCTCACTGATTGCCATGTTTATTATTTCTGTTGGCATCAGGAGTCATTTCTTGTTCTGAGAACTGCGAAATAATTGGTTACTTTGAAAATTTCGAGAGATTCACTGTATCGGTGTATTTTTCTCATGCCATGATGAAGAATACGATATACATTATAATCTGGATTCAGCGTTTCAAATAGATCGCGAAAAAAAGTTCTTGAGTCTATACCGCAGTCTCCAAATTCGAACTGAATGAAGCTGATTGGCTTAACAATGCCGGAAGCTCCTTTTAATACGCTCAGTTCGTGTCCTTCAACATCTATTTTCAGGAAGTCTATTTGATCGATACCAGCGTGTTGGCAAAACCCGGCCAGTGTGGTAAGGCTCACAGTAGAAATCGGCGCCATTGTGATGCCTGAGTGACTCAGGTGTCTATCGTAAAGGGACGCCATTCCGGAAGTTGCTCCGTTTGAATACATAAGCGCCTCATGATCTGCGTCGCTTAGACCGACATTAAAGCAATGAACATTATTCTTGCCGGCCATATTCTGCACAAGCAGGTTAAAAGTTTCCGTATTTGGCTCAAAACAGAAGATATCAGCCTTGTTCCCGAATGATTTAAGCAATTCAGTGGTATATTGACCGCTGTTCGCACCCACATCAAAGATAACCAGATGTTCCTTATCTTTGAATATTTCCTTCAGATGCCTTAGTATCCATTTCTCCCCGCCTCCTTCAACCGTTGCCCCGCGTCCATAGTTCATTCTGTGCAAAGATAGTTTGTGAAGGGACTCCCATACAGGTTGAAACATCGGTCCCGAAAGTAAATTGCCTATAATCCTTTTGCGTCTTCTCAATCCTTTCTTCCTCCTTTTCTTAGCCTGTGATTCCTCGTTCAAATTTCATAATATTTAACTTAGCAAATTTCCTGTAACACGTCCATGACTGGATAACCCTTTTTAGCGCTTACAATTCGAGCATCTGTGGCGCAGATAAGTATTGTGATTTACCAAAAGTAGTAACAAAGGTCAGCCAGAAGCCTGATTTTAGGCCGATTGGCGGCATAGTTTCGTTACCCGGCTTCATCAAGTCTTCAAATACTGCTTCAAATCCCGATAATAGTTTTCATGGGGACCGATCATGACAAGCTCCAAATCTTCACCAATTTTTCGATATGCAAGCAGGTACTGCGTAGTCTTAAGTTTAAACTTATGTACGAATACTCCTCGCAGGTCACCTTTTTTTTCCTCTCCGATGCATGGATTTTCCACAATTTTATTTATTTCCCGATCCAACGAGTCTTTCTCAGGTTTAGACATCTTCTTGACTTTCTTCTCAAATGATTTTGACTGATATACTTTCATAGATGTCTATCCGAATGTGTATTCAGTCTTCTCTCCGTGATCCAGTTCGTCTCTTCGACACATTTGCCCATTTGTGCCCAGTGCTCAATCTGCCCGGCTAAAGACCTATGGTCAATTCGTCCAAATCTCTTTGCTTCATCTACAAGTCTTTCTGATATTCTTACTGCTGTAGCCATAATCGTTCCTCCGAATATCTTTATTGCAACATGCTATCATTATATATCTCGGAATAGCATAATGCAACTAATGATTGCACATTAATTCTAGGGGTAACGTGAAGTTCACCAAGAGCCGTAATTACCAATGTAACGACTGGTTATCTGCGTTTTTTGGTATAATCCTGGTACATGGGTTACACTTCTCCATGCTCTTTCCATTTTATGCACGCTAAGAAACAACATCCCCATCGCAGGCGGAAGATCATGAACAACCATAAGGAAGTGGGCGGGAGAAAAAACTACAAATGCATTTGTCTCTCACAGAGGCAATAGAGTTCACGTAGAAAGGCCGGATAAAAGTTTGTAAATATTTTGTATTTTTATTCAAAATATTCTTGAAAATAATATTTGAAATAGTATATCAATATATACAGATTTTTACGGGGCATCTTAGTTAATATCATCTTAAGTTAAATCATAAAAAAGCAGTGAATAGTGAATAGTATATAGTATATAGTGGACAGCGATAAAGGCAGTAAACGGGTTATCGCTTCTGAGTATCTCAACCTTTTCTGTAAAGTTACTCCTTGATAAATCACCCCAGCAAGGGGGTGTGTTGCTATTCACTGTTCACTATTCACTAAAACAAAGGGGGTAATTATGGCAACAAAGAAAACAGTGGAAAACCCGGAATTTCTGTACCTGCCAATGGGAAGCATTATAGTGGAAGAACAGATTCGTTCAGCCGTTGACACAACAAGCGAGTCATTTAAAGCTCTTATGTCGTCAATTAAAGACAAGGGTGTATTAGAGCCTGTACTTGTAACTCAAAAAGACGACAAGTATCTGCTCCTCTGCGGGGAACGCCGTTATTTGGCAGCCCAAAAACTCGATATGGAAACAATCCCGGCAAGAATTGTTAATACAGTCACCCAAAAAGATGAAATACTTGCCATCCAATTAACGGAAAATCTCCAGAGAGAAGACTTAAATCCCATAGATCAGGCCAATGGCATACTTGCCTACTTCCAGGCAAAACACCCTGACAAAGGGTACAATCTGGATGGGGTAATGAGCGAAATAATGAATTATAACCTCAAGCCTGACTCTGTATCAAAGGAAGTGACGGACACTGTGTCCGTCATCGCTGTAATATCCGGAAAGTCAACACGGACGCTACTTCGCACGATATCCCTCCTAAAACTCGTTCCTAAAATTCAGGACGTAATTCAGGCAGGAAAACTTCCTGTTTCCCAGGGATATCTCTTTGCCGCTAACCTTGGAAGTCCTGACTTTTTCACCATATTTGATGAAATAATGGAGACGCCTGTAACCAATGTTAAATTAGAGAAAATGCTTACCGCATACAAAAGGAGAAAACCAGAATCAACATATCAGAAACCCATACCTATTAAAAAGAAGGTTACTGTCTTACAAAATGCAAAATCATACTTTGAGAAAAAGACCGGGATGTATGCGAAATCAGATATTCAGACATTCCTTGATGAACTGCGGGTCTTAGTCTCATTCATAGAAAAGCAGGTTGAAACAGCCCCTGAGATTGTGCCAATCAAACCGGTTAAAAAACCTGTTCCGCAGGTGTGAGGGGTGCACGAGCGTTTTCGGCAGACTGTAACTGCAAACCCTTAACCCAAATGGTAAGAGTCTACAGTTGACCTGATGAGACAGGGTAGAGAAAATCATAAGAGCAAGGATTACCTAAAAAATGCGGTTGTTTATTTCCTATCGGGATGACTCTTTTTAACATCCGCGAGAAGCACAACTGAGCGGTTTCCGAAAGGCAGGAATTACATAAAGAAGCGCTTGCCGCTGCCCATTCCCGGACAATTTCTTTTTCACTTACAAATCTGCATATCAGGTCCCTGCCTGGATGTACTAATAACCATATGAAATGCGCGAACGCCTGGCATTTTGTTTGACCGCTCCCCAAAAACTGGTCAGTCCAGCGTGTTAGTCTTCCGGCCTTCAAGCCACCAGCCCCTGAGGCTATATTATCTGTAACTATAATTCTTTAGTGGAGAAACTGACTTTTGGAGTGGTACAATAGTACGGGTCATAAATATAGTCGAGTTAGGACTGCGCGGCTGTGAGAGCCCGCGTGATATTGGAAACTTAACCTAATAGGAGTGTAACTATGAAAGAGCGCATAAAACGGCTTCGCGACGTCAAAGCAGCGGCTTCGACAGGAGGCGGTCCCGAGAAGATCGCCAAGGAACACGAGAAGGGTAAGTTGAGTGCCCGGGAGCGAATCAATCTGCTCCTCGACCCCGGCAGCTTCAATGAATTCAACATGCTGGTCAAGCACCGCATCGGTGCCCCTGGCGATGGGATCGTGGTTGGACATGGAACGATTGACGGCCGCAGGGTCTGCATTTTTTCACACGATGCCACCGTGATGGGCGGCTCGCAGGGCTACATGCACGGCAGAAAGCTGTACAAAATTCATGAGATGGCTTTTGAAATGGGCGTACCATTAATCGGCCTCAATGATTCGCCGGGCGCGCGGGTTGTCAGACACGAGGTTGCCGGCAGCGATGATCCTTACCGCGTGAGCGACGAGAAACACGCGGGCGTTGTCTTCTTTATGAATGCGCGCTGCTCCGGTGTAGTCCCACAGATTTCAGCCATATTGGGCAACTGCACAGGCGGATCAGTCTACTCACCTGCCCTGACGGATTTTATCTTCATGGTCGACGGACTTTCTCACATGTGCATAACCGGTCCCCGCGTCATAAAATCGGTCATGCACGAAGATGTGACGCTTGAAGAGCTGGGGGGCGCCAAGGTCCATTGTCAGGTAACGGGCGTCGCCGATTTTCGTGTTAAAACCGAGCAGGATTGCATTGATGGTATCAAGAAACTCCTGTCCTATCTTCCCCAAAATTGCTACATGCGGTCAGAGAGAAAAGACACTCAAGACGATCCTGAGCGTCCAACTGCTATTCTCGAGAAGATTGTACCCGGGCAACCGACTCAAGGCTACGACATGCACAAGGTGATCGACGCAATTGTTGATGAGGGCGATTTCTTCGAGATAAAGCGGGAGTTTGCGGGAGAAATTATTGTGGGTTTTGCGCGCCTTGACGGGTGCGTTGTTGGGATCGTGGCCAACCAGCCTATGGTAAAAGCAGGCTGCATGAGTGTAGACAGCTCAGACAAGCAGGCAAGGTTCATCCGTTTCTGCGACGCCTTTAACATTCCCATCGTGCTTCTCGTTGATACGCCGGGGTATCTACCCGGAAAGGGACAGGAACACGCCGGTATAATCCGCCATGGCGCAAAGGTCCTGTATGCCCTCTCTGAAGCCTCTGTCCCGAAGGTGGCCATACTACTGAGAAAAGTGTATGGCGGAGCAGCGCTCGGTATGGGCATACTGCCGGGATTTGGTACGGATCTTGTCTTTGGCTGGCCCACTACAGAGGTGGGGGCCATGGGCGCTGCACAGGCGGTGGACCTTTTTTATGGAGATGAGATCAAGAAAGCACCGAATCCCGAGGAGTTTCGTAACAACAAAGTCAAAGAATACAGGGACTTGTATGCAGATCCTTTGGCCCTGGCCTCCGAGGTGACGTGGGTTCAGGATATCATTGAACCCGCTGAGACTAGGCGATGTCTGACCCGCTCCCTGAAATTGATTGAAAATAAAGGAATTGCACGTAACGCGAAAAGACACGGCAATATTCCACTCTAAAGGAGGCATTCATGAATTTTGATCTCACCGAAGAACAGGCTATGGCCAGGAAAATGGCTCATGATTTTGCCGAGAAAGAAATGCTGCCCACGCTACGAGACTATGAGCGCCGTCATGAAGTGAATATCGGGCTGATTAAAAAGATGGCGTCTCTGGGCTTGCTTGGAGTTCATTTACCTCAGAAGTACGGAGGTATGGAGGCTGGCTATGTCACGGCGGCCATCGTATGGGAACAGTTGAGCCGTGCAAGCTGGACGCAGACGCTCATCTCTTTGGGCCATGCCGTTCTTGCAGGCACCATCCTGAGTAAAGTGGCCAGTGAGGAGCAGAAACAAAAATATCTGCCGGATTTGTGCACAGGTAATCTGATTGTTGCCATGGCTGCGGTAGAACCTAATGTCGGCAGTGACGCCTCTGCTGTTGAGACAAAAGCTTCCATTGATGGTGATGCCTGGATAATCAACGGCAGTAAAAATTTCATCACGGGCGGTAGTATTGCGGACGTCGTGCTCGTTCTGGTACAGACAGAAAAGGAACTTGGCCCACGAGGCCTGGCGCTGGTTGCTGTGGAGAAAGATGTGCCGGGTTTCACCGCGACACGTGGCGACATGGTGGGGGGCAGGGCCGGCGAAATCTCCAGTCTGTCTTTTATGGATTGCCGGGTTCCAAAGGCAAATCTGGTCGGGGATATTGGTCGCGGACTTCAAAATGCTCTGATAGGGATTGATACTGCTCGCCTGTTTGTTTCCGCGGGCGCCATCGGAATGGCTCAGTCCTGTCTTGATGCGTGCATCAAATACGCCAAGGAGCGCTATCAATTCAAAAAACCGATTGGAGGATTCCAACTGGTGCAGGAGACAGTGGCGCGCATGCACGCCGAAATTGAGACCACGCGGTGGCAAGTCTATTATGCTGCTGAACTGAAAAACAAGGGCGTACCCCATGCTAAGGAGCTTTCATCCGCAAAATGGCTTGCCTCGGAGCTTGCAGTGCGGGTTAGCGCTGAAGCTATCCGGTTGCACGGTGCCTATGGCTGCTCGGACGAGTATCCTGTTGAGCATCATTACCGGGATGCGATCATGAGCACCATCCTGGGAGGCACATCGGAGATGCATAAGCTTACGATCGGGCGGGAATTGCTTGGCATCAATGCCTTAAGCTGAAAACCGGCCCAACTAAATCACCACCGGCTAAAAGCCGGTGGGTTCAAAAGATCCAATATATTGATCCTCAATGGCCGTTTTTGGTACCGGGGAACATGGGGACATTCTATACTTGTAACTCAAAAAGACGACAAGTACCTGCTCCTCTGTGGGGAAAGACGTTATTTGGCAGCCCAAAAACTCGGTATGGAAACAATCCCGGTAAGAATTTTTAATACAGTCACCCAAAAAGATGAAATACTGGCCATCCAGCTAACAGAGAATCTCCAGAGAGAGGGGTTATTCCAATTCTAAATCAAGGATGAAACCAAGGCGGCAAGGAAGAGGCGACGTAGGCGTACGGTAATAGTACGTCGGAGGAGCAGATGACGAAGCCAACGATGATAGAGCCTTGATTTAGAATTGGAATTAAATCCCATAGATCAGGCCAAAGATACTTGCATATATTCAGGCAAAACATCCTGATAAAGGGTACAATTTGGATGGGGTGATGAGTGTGTTGATAAGCTATGAAATGCAGCCCAAAAGCCTGGCAAAAGAAATCATTGACACAGTGTCAATGATTTCTGAAATCGTCTGAAAGTCAACACGGACGCTACTTCGCACGATATCCCTCCTAAAACTGGTTCCTAAAATTCAGGACGTAATTGTCACTCCGCTGTCGTGATTAAACCGTACTGCCGGAACGCTGCCTGTTTCCCAGGGATATCTCTTTGCCGCTAACCTTGGAAGTCCTGACTTTTTTACCATATTTGATGAAATAATGGAGATGCCTGTAACCAATGTTAAATTAGAGAAAATGCTTATTGCATACAAAAGAAGAAAACCGGAATCAATATATCCGAAACCCATACCTATTAAAAAGAAGGTTGCCGTCTTACAAAATGCAAAATCATACTTTGAGAATAAGACCGGGATGTATGCTAAATCAGATATTCAGACATTCCTTGATGAACTGCGGGTCTTAGTCTCATTCATAGAAAAGCAGGTTGAAACAGCCCCGGAAAGTTTTCTCCGGGGTCTTTTAATCACCCTGCATTCATATTTTCTGAACTTCTTATCTTTTAAGCCTCTTTTCCTTTACAGCTGCCCTTGCGGCTGCCAGTTTTGCCAGGGTTACTCTGTAAGGCGAGCAACTCACATAATTCAGACCGATTCTGTGGCAGAATTCAACAGAATTTGGTTCTCCTCCATGTTCCCCACAAATGCCGATCTTAAGATCTTTTCTTGTCTTCCTGCCAAGTTCGATGCCTATCTCCATAAGCTTGCCTACACCGTTTTCATCTATCCTTTGAAAAGGATCATAGGAATATATGTCATGATCCACATAAAATCGCAGGAACTTCCCTGCATCGTCCCTGCTCATACCGAGTGTTGTCTGAGTCAGGTCGTTTGTGCCGAAAGAGAAGAACTCGGCTACTTTTGCTATCTCATCAGCGGTTAT
>JAPLKB010000019.1 GCA_026388275.1 Pseudomonadota bacterium | reverse complement strand
TGGCCGTTATTGCTGCAATGAGAAAATTGCTTCTTATCGCACATGCTGTATATAAGGGTAAAGTACCATATCGTGATGTATGATAAAAAAACTAAAAAAGGAGAGTTTTGGGCTTGACATTAATGACAGTATCTGACCCCAATGGGTTCCTATGGGTTCGGCGAATTCTTCTTGACATAATGTATGCAAATGTATAACAATAATTACATCCTGAAAAAGCCATACCGCCGGCCCGGGGAAACGGAAAGTCAAAGGATCCTGCCAAGCGCATGACAGCCTGACTGCCAGGAGAGATGGGAGAACGGGAAAACATCATGCCTGGCAGTATCTGCATCGCAGCAACTCTCCCATAGATACACACAACACAAACAAAAACAAGTACACCGGGGGCTCAGATACGATGATGAAACAAAGAACCATTGCGAAGACCTGGACAACGATACTACTCCTCCTTCTTATCGTCCTCCTGACAGGGACATCAGCAAAGGCGGCAGATCACATCTACGCAGGACAGACGGCGACGTATACCGATCGCTATGCGGAATGGGTCTGGTATGGACAAATCAGATGGCCTATAGATATCTGGGTCGATAACTGGGGAACGGTTAATTCCAACGGCCGCAATGACGTACGGATCAGTGATTGGAACTGCGGTGGGGGTGATTGTACGAACATCATCAACAACTCCGGCGCTGTATGGAACAACTACGGCACCCTGGATTTTGCAAATCGCGGAGGAGGCGACTGGGGCAAGGCATGGCTGAAGAACTCGGGCGCCTTCAACAACCAGTCCAGCGCAACTCTGAGAATTAACGCTGAGAGCTGGATCGAAAATTACGGCAGCGGTATAATCACGAACGCAGGGACAATTGACAACAAGTGGATCATATCCAGTTCGGGCACAATTACCAATCAATCAGGATCGACGCTTACCAATCAATCAGGAGCTACATTCACGAACTCCGGCACCATTACCAACTCCGGCACACTCATCAACTCCGGCACCATTACCAACTCCGGCACACTGAACAACAAATCGGGCGGCACATTCACAAACTCCGGCACATTCACAAACTCCGGCACGCTCACAAACTCCGGCACAGTGGTCCTTGCAGAGGGCAGTTCCTACAACTTTACCGGCGGTACGCTGAACAACAACAGCGGCGGCGCGCTGGAACTTCGCCGCGAGCTTACCCTCGGAGCAGCCAACTCCGGCACCGTGAACCTCAACACCGGCGGCACGTTGCAGAACTTCGCATATCTGACAATTGCGGCAGGATATACCCAGAGCAACGCTGGTACGTTGAACAACTCCAGCATCCTTCGGAATCAGGGCTGGATCAAGAACTCCGGTACGGTGAACAATAATTCCGGCGGGGTAATGTTCAATTCCGGTACGCTGGACAACAACACCGGCAGCAGCCTAACCAACTCCGGCAGCCTTACCAACTCCGGTATACTGAACAACAACAGCGGCGGCAATCTCACCAACTCACTCAGGATTTACAACGAGAGCAACAGCACGCTCAATAACTCCGGTATACTGGACAACAACAGGGATTTGAGCAATGCTAATGCAGGCACTTTAAACAATAACGGTACTTTAAACAATAACAGCGGCGGCTATTTGTTTATCAACACCTGGCGGCCCGGTAACGGATGGGGTGGCGGCACACTGAACAACACCGGCACGATCAACAACTCCGGTTCAATCTACAACGATTTAGCACGAGACGATTATGGCACCTTATACCAAAGCACACTGAACAACTCCGGCACGATCAACAACACCGGCACGCTGTACACCAGCTTCAGCACGCTGAACAACTCCGGCACGATCAACAACACCGGCACGATGGTCAACTATGACTACGGCACAATCAACAACTACGGCACGATCAACAACATCAGCGGCAGCAGACTGGAAAACTCCCATTACAGCAAGCTGAACAACTACGGAATCCTTAAACTGACCGCGGGCAGTTCCTACTACTCCAACTCCGGCACCATCAACAATAACAGCGGCGGCACGCTGGAGCTCGGCGTCAACTTCACCTTCGGCGGCACAGCCGGCACCTTGAACCTTAACGCCGGCGGCACGCTGAATAACTACGCGGCCCTGGACATGGCGGGAGCTTGGCGGCAGACCAACACCGGCACGCTGAATAACTACGCGACCCTCACCAACAATTACCAAAGCATGCTGACCAACGCGGGCACGCTAAACAACTACGGCACTCTCACCAACAATTTCATGAGCACGCTGACCAACGCCGGCATGTTGACCAACAACAGCGGCGGCACGCTGAATAACTACTATACGTTGACCAACAACAGCGGCGGCACGCTGACCAACTCCGGCACGCTGACCAACAGCTACTATATGACCTACGGCTACAGGTACGATGGCGCGGTAAACAACTACGGCATGCTGACCAACTCCGGCACAATCAACAACTCCGGCACAATCACCAACAGCAGTACATTGAGCAACACCGGCGTATTCACCAACGCACGGCTTGTAAGTAACCAGGCAGGCGCTGCCCTTACCAACTCCGGCACGCTGACCAACAACAGCGGCAGTGTCCTTACCAACTCCGGCACCCTGAACAACTCCAGCACCCTCTCCAACTCCGGCACCATCAACGGAAGCGGCACTTATACCCAAACCGCAGGGACCACCACCAACACCGGCAGCATGGGCCAGGCAACAATTGACATTCAGGGAGGCACCTTCAACCAGCAGGCAGGCGCCCTGAGCGTACCAGGCATCACCAACAGCGGCACCTTCAACTATACCGGCGGCACCTTCAGTGCCACCTCCTTCACCAATACAGGTCTCTTTAAGGGAGCAGGAAGCATCAGTACTGCCACCTTTACCAATAGCGGTACCCTCGCCCCCGGCAATTCCCCCGGCACCTTAACGATCACCGGGAACTATATCCAGTCTTCAGGCGGTATCCTCCAGGTAGAACTGGGAGATGCTGCCCATGATGTCCTCCACATTACCGGGGCGGCAAGCCTCGAGGGGATCCTTGAGGTCGTCCTCTACGGTACCTATACCCCGCAGAACGGTTCATACTATACCTTCCTGACAGCCAATAACGGTATCACACGTCCCTTTACCTCCGTCAACGGACCGAAAGGATGGATCTGGAATATCTCCTACCAGGATCTCATAGGAAGTGACGGCAAGGTCGATACGGCCATCCTCACTGCCGCAAACCCTGTCCCCGTACCCCCGGCAGTCTGGCTCCTGGGCTCAGGACTCCTGGGACTCATCGGGATCAGGAGGAAGCTGAAAAAGCAGTAAACCAGAGGGAAGGACCAAGAGAGGGCGAATTCAACTTCAGAGTGCAATCAGGATGAGTCTTATAAGGGAAAATACCGAAAAGATGTTGATTATGTTCTTTCCATCATGCCGGGGGCTGTGGCAAGACTGAGAGAGATGTCGCCGTTTTATAAAAGATGATTACACCGGCTGCGCCGGGATGGCAAATCAGCGGCAAACTACGGGAAATGCACCTGCATGTGATTTAAAACCTGATATGACACCGTTATTTATCTTAATGGAAAATATGGGAAAAAAGTTGACAAGCAATATCTTCGTAGGCTATTCTAAGACGTTTAAACGATAAAAATCCGGGCGTTCAAGAACAGGAAAATGTTTAAGGCGGTTGCTTATTGATGAAGGCTTATATTAACATCGAGCAGGAACGTTGCAAAGGATGCATGCTATGTATGGAGTTTTGTCCCAAACAGGCCATAATCCTCTCGAACACACTTAATGCTAAAGGATATTTCGTTGCCTCTTTTGATGCAAAAAAGGAGTGTACAGGTTGTGCTACCTGTGCAGTCATGTGTCCGGATGTGGCGATAGAGGTGTATAAAAGTTGAGAAAGCTGATGAGCGGCAATGCCGCACTTGGAGAGGCAGCAGTACTTGCAGGATGCACCTGTTACTTCGGTTATCCTATAACCCCCCAGAACGAACTTACAGAACATATGGCAAAAAGGGTTCCTGAAACAGGCGGGGTTTTTATTCAATCCGAGAGTGAAATTGCTGCAATCAACATGGTTCTTGGAGCAAGCGTAGCAGGTGCCCGCGCAATGACATCATCAAGCAGTCCAGGCATCAGCCTCAAGCAGGAAGGTATCTCCTATCTTGCCGCAGACGAACTTCCGGCAGTAATTGTGAATATGGTGAGAGGAGGCCCGGGCATGGGCAATATCTCTCCGGCTCAATCAGACTATTTACAGGCTACACGAGGCGGCGGTCACGGAGATTATAAGACAATTGTTCTTGCACCGGCTTCAGTGCAGGAACTTGCCGACTTGGTTCCCGTTGCCTTTGATCTTGCCGATGAATACAGAAATCCTGTTATCATTCTGGGTGACGGTATGCTCGGGCAGATGATGGAACCGGTAAGCTTTGATAATATCAAACCGAAGAAAGACTATCCGAAGGATTATATCCTGACAGGCGCAAAAGGAAGACCTTCGAGGATGATCAGGTCACTGCTTTTTGATACAAAGGAAGAGGAAGAGCACAACTGGAAACTCTTCCGGAAATACCAGCGCATGGAACAAAACGAGGTCCGGTACGAAACATTTCTAATTGATGATGCAGAAATGATAATCATTGCTTATGGCATTGCAGCAAGAATTGCAAGAGGAGCGATTAAGCGGCTTCGTCAGGAGAACCTGAAAGTCGGCATGATCCGGCCTATAACGGTTTGGCCTTTCCCGATGAAAGTCATTCAGGAAGCAGCGCAGCAGGTCAGCGATTTCTTTGTCTTTGAAATGAGCACCGGTCAATTGATTGAAGATGTAAAACTTGCCTTAAACGGCAAGGGACATATCCACTTTTACGGCCGTCCCGGAGGTGTTATCCCCACGCCTCTTGAGTTATCCCGCATTGTATCCCGTCATTGTTATCTGGCACAGCGGAGGAAAAAGTAGTGAAACAGATCTATGCCCGCCCTAAATCCCTCAAAGAAGCACATTTTCATTATTGTCCCGGATGTGGTCATGGCATCATAAATCGTCTTATTGCCGAGGTGGTGGATGAAATGGGGCTCAGGGACACAGTCATATGTGTTGCGCCTGCGGGTTGCGGCATGCTCCTATATAATTATTTTGATATAGATACCCTTGAATCTGCTCATGGCAGGGGCGCTGCAGTGGCAACGGGCATAAAAAGGGTAAGGCCTGAAAATCTTGTTTTCTCATATCAGGGAGATGGCGATCTTGCTGCAATCGGAACTGCTGAAGGTTTTCATGCTGCAAACAGGGGCGAGCCGATTACGGTGATTTTTGTAAATAATGGTGTTTACGGTATGACCGGAGGGCAGATGGCTCCGACAACACTGCATAAACAGGTGACAACAACAACCCCTTTAGGAAGAGACTCGAATCTGGCAGGTCATCCGGTAAAGATCTGTGAAGTTTTTGCACTTCTTGATGGCACATCTTATCTTGAACGTGTAGCAGTAAACAAACCTTCAGCAATTATCAAAGCCAAAAAGGCCATTGCCAGGGCATTCCAGCATCAGTTGAAGAGAACAGGCTTCTCGCTTGTTGAGATTCTTTCTCCGTGTCCGACAAACTGGAAGATGAGCTCTGTTGAATCCTGTAAATGGATTGACGATGTTATGAGTAAGCAATTCCCGCTGGGTATTATCAAAGAGGTAACATGCTGATAAGGACAATCTTTTCGGGATTCGGCGGACAGGGTGTGCTGTCCATGGGTTATACCCTTGCCAATGCAGCTATGTTTGAAGGCAAGTATGTTACATACCTGCCTTCCTATGGTGTAGAGGTACGGGGCGGGACTGCTAATTGTACGGTTGTGGTGTCTGATGAAGAAATTGCTTCGCCGGTTGCATCAGAGCCGGATTTTGTTGTTGCCATGAACCAGCCTTCCTTTGCACGGTTTCAGAGTGTCCTTCAGTCCGGCGGCCTCCTCTGTGCAAATTCTTCGATTGTGGATACATCAGCTGCCAGAAGGGATATCGAGGTTTTAAACATACCGACAAGCGAGCTTGCTGAAAAGCTCGGGACAATAAAAGTTGCCAACATGATTATGTTGGGAGCGTTCATCAAAGCGAGCAATATTATCTCCTTTGATTTTGTGATAAAACACCTTTCCGAAATACTTGGCGAGGGGAAGTCAAAACTGATAAAGATGAACAAGGAAGCTCTTGATCTTGGTTTTAACTATGTGAATGAGTAACTGCCCGGCTTGAGAGGCAGGGCCTTTAAGGTTCCCGTTATTATTGTGGGCAATCATACAATCTCAAGTCTGCTGAATTGTCCCGACCCATGACAGGCTATATAAAGGAGTAAAAAAATGGTCATCAAACAGATATCAATCAGTCTTGAAAATACACCGGGTGCGTTGTCGGCTGTAAGCGAGATTCTCGGGCGTGAAGGCGTGAATATACGTGCCATATCAGTTGCCGATACATCGGATATCAGCACAGTCCGTTTTGTTGTCGATGACCCGACAAAAGCGAAGAACATTTTAAAAGCTAACGGGTATTCACCAAAGGAGACGGACGTTCTTGCCGTTGAGACACCTGACCATGCAGGAGGATTGAACGCAGTTCTCAAACCTTTGAAAAATGCAGGTATAAATGTCCACTACCTTTACCCTCATCTGGGGCGTATAAGCAACAGCGCAATTGTAATACTCGGAGTAGACAAAACAGATGAAGCGCAGAAAGTATTAAAACAGAATTGGGTTCATACAGTCGGAAAAGAAGTATACAACATATAATTCCATTTTGCTTTTATTCATTTACGGCCTCTCTATCTGCCCTGACGGACAGGCAACTGTGTTGTCTCATAATGGATATAACACTCTACTTGATAGCATGTTTCTCATACTCCTCAATAGCAAGGTGCAATAAAAACAGTTGTTTTTTATGTATATGCTGAAATTGGCGATAATACATACATGAGAAATTGGAAATTCCTGTCAGGCATTCTTGCAGTCATTGTTATTTTCATTGTATTTTTTGTATTCTTCTTCAATAAAAAAGTCCCTGAACCTCCAAAACCTTTGCAAAAAAAAGTTGAGCTGCCGCCGCCAAAGCCTGCTGAACCGCCAAAGAAAGACATGAATGAGGTAAAAGAAGAGCCAAAAACAAAGGCAAATGAAAAAGAGATTACAAAACAAAATGAAAAGCAAATTGTCAGGGAGAAAAAGGAACCTTCCAGGAAGCAGGAACCGCCCGTAACGACTTCTGTTCCGGGTTTAAAAACACAGAATCAGCCAAAGATAGTTGATTTTGGCAGGCTCAATAAAGAATTTAGCTCATATGGTTTGAATGTGTGGGCTTCAGAATTGAAAAACAATGAAATCTTTTTGAACGGCTATGTAAAAAACGAAAAAGAGAGAAGAGCTGTTTTGTTAATTGCGCGGCGATATAAAGCTAATATTACGGATATGATCAATGTTGTTAAGGTTTACAGCATCGAAGAGTCAGATAACAAACAAGTTCATCAACCGCTTCCTTTCAGCAGATAATTATTTTAAAATGTACGGTTGCAAGATCTGACTACACAGATAATCCAACACTTGCCTGAATAATTTGGAAAAGAAGAAAAACAATGCTAAATTAATAGATGAATTTAATAAATAAAATCCGTCCCTATTGTCCCGGAATCTGATCCTCCCGGGGTATGGAATAAGTGGTTTTCAGAGACGATAGACAGCTCATGGCCGGTAAATATAAAAAGGACTTACAATATGTCAGGTTCAGCGCCTATGGTTTTCTTAAAAACCTGAAACTCTTCGAGCCTTTCCTGATCTTGTTTTTGCTGGAGAAAAACCTGAGTTACACTCTAATAGGCATGCTCTATGCTTACAGAGAAATTATGACCAACCTCCTTGAAGTGCCGACAGGCATGATTGCCGATGCACTCGGCCGGAGGTGTGCCATGGTTAATTCGTTTCTTGCCTATATAATCTCCTTTGTAATCTTCTACTACGCCTCGGCGTATTGGTTTTTAATGCTTGGCATGACCCTGTTTGCTTTTGGAGAGGCGTTCAGAGGCGGTACCCACAAGGCTATGATCTTCGAATACCTTAAGATGAAAGGCTGGCAGGATTATAAAGTTGATTACTATGGATACACACGTTCCTGGTCGCAAAACGGTTCGGCTATTTCAGCCTTGATTGCAGCAGGGATCGTATTTGTCAGCGGCCGCTACGATATTATATTTCTGGTTTCAACTCTACCCTATATTCTGAACTTATTTCTAATGCTCTCATATCCCCGGGAGCTTGATGGGGAAATCCATAAGAGAGATAGTATCAGAGAGAGCTTCATCACGATCTGGCAGAGTTTTAAGATAACTTTTAAGGGTCCCGGCACCTTGCGGGCAACCACAAATGTCTGTATTTATGATGGGTTTTACAATGCTGTCAAGGATTTTCTCCAGCCCATCATTAAAAGCCTTGCTCTGGCCTTGCCACTTATAACCTTTCTGCAGCAGAAACAGCGTTCAGCCATTCTTGTCGGCATCACCTACTTTTGCATTTATCTGATGACTGCACGTGCAAGCCGGTATTCGGGCGCATTTGCTGCGCGTTTTAAAACGCTCGCCATGCCGTTGAATCTGACAATGCTCACGGGTTTTGGCCTCGGCATTTTTTGCGGGCTGACCTACTTTATTGGTTGGAATATAACGGCAATTGTTCTGTTCATGGGCATTTTTATCATTCAGAACCTCAGATCTCCCATGAGCGTAACCTATGTAAGCGACACGGTCCCATGCGAAATCCTGGCTACATCATTGTCTGTGCGCTCTCTGGTGACCGCATTTTATACCGCTATTATGGCCTTTACAGTAGGCTTCCTGGCCGATCATCTCGGTTTGGGTCCGGCCTTAATTATTCTTTCTTTAGGCTTGACAATACTGATCCCTCTGTATTTGGTCAGAATAGAAAAAAATCCCTTGTCCTGTGCAGACGAAATAATCCTTGATCCCTGAGAATGCAGGGCAATCCATGCTCCGTCAAAGTTGCTTAACCTCTTGAGTTTTAGCCTGGCGTCCTGATATAATACACAGCATATGTTTAATCCGGCCCAAGCACCTCCTGATATTGTTGTCCCCGATGATATGCATATAGATCACCCTGATCCCGAAATACCGGAAAAAATTAAACAGTTCTTCGGGAAAACAGGCAAATGGTGGGGCACATGGACAAGCCCGCAGGTTAAAGGCGGTTATAATGCTGTACTTGTGATAAAACGGATTATAAACCCGGAAAAAGCTGATATAGCCTATCTTACGTCTGATTTCCCTCAGTGGTATATTGAAAAAAGTCTCTGGGAGACCACAGCAAAATTTCTGAAAAAAGAAACAGGCAGGATATCCCTTCTGATACCGTACGACCCCTGGCACACACATATTGAATGCTGGTTTGAGAGTAAAGCGTTTGTGGGGGTTATATACAACAGGTTTATGCTTTCACGCATTACCTGGAAGCCATTTATTTAACACAGATTGTTATTCCGTTTCTCTTCCTGAATCGAATATGACATCGTCCGGTAATTCATCGACATCGCTTTCAACAGCAGGAAAATGTTTTGCAAGCAGTTCCCCGGCTTCCATAATGGCTTCACAAAGAGCATCACAAGCGCGCCCCTCTTTTATGCCATTTGAAACAATATTGGCAAATCTGTTTAAGGTATTCTGATGTATCTTCCCGTGAATGCCTTTGTCTGCAAGCACCCATACCTTTCTTTCGAGTAAAGAAAGAAAAAAGAGCACCCCGGTATTCTGTTTTGTTTTATACAAGCCTTTCTCATAGAATGCCCGCAAGGCTCTCTCCTTTACTGCCCCTTCCTTCCTTTTTTTACCCACAAAGGCAAATTTCAGAGAGGGTATTTTTTTAAATAAAGCCCTGATGGGAAAAAAAAGTATTACAGCCAGAGGGATGAAAAGCCACATAGTAGAATGGAAGAAGAATTCTGCTATTGTCTCTGACATATGAAAGAGTATCTCTGTTACGATGAAAGAGATTAAACTGCATGAAAGTACACTGCCGATGATTTCCGCTTCCCTGTATAAACCGCTGTGGTCAACAACCATGACGGCTATCTCGCCGATTGTACGGGACTCGACATTAACGGTTGCCTTTTTAATAAGCTCTCTCTCTTCTTTAGAAAAAAACTTTTCCGACTTTATGTGGTGTTTAATTCCCATAGGCATTTAAACTCCAATCTCCTCAACTACCTTTTTTGCCGAAATTCTATTCATTAAAATCCACAATCGTAATCCTGAATCCTAAACTGCTAAAAATTACCAGTCTCCTGAACCGCCGCCGCCTCCGAAGTCGCCGCCGCCTCCGTCAAAACCGCCCCCGAAATCGCTGTCTCCTCCTCCGCTACCGCTTCCCCATCCCCCTCCGCCGAACCACGGGCCGCCGCCGAACCCTCCGGCAGAAAATAAAAGAGGTAAAAGTATACCCATTACTAAACCCAATATGCCAAAAATCACAATTAGTATCAATGGGGCGCCGAAAAACAGATACAGAACAGCAGGCAATCCAAGAGCTCCGGCTGCACCCCCCAGCACCTTTGATATCCTGCCGAGAAAAAGCAGGACAACACCCGCAAAAAAGATAATTGTGAAGTAAGGGGAAATACCCTTTTTCCTTGCAGAAGACGTTCTGGCCTCTGCTTTAAACTCTCCCCGTGTTGCATCGATGAGAGCATGTACACCGGCAGTAAATCCTCCATCATAATCGCCCCTTTTGAATCTCGGTTTTATTACCAGGTCGATAATTCTTCCTGCCGTCAGGTCGGTAAGACTGCCCTCCAGACCCCGACCTACCTCAATCCGGATCTTCCTGTCCTGATTCGAAACAAGAAAAATAATACCATTGTCCTTGCCTTTTTGACCGATCTTCCATGTTTCGCCGACTTTAATGGAAAATTCTTCCAGTACCTCCCCCTGAAGAGATGGAATTGTAATAATGACGACCTGCGTTGAATCGGACTGCTCAAAGGCCTTCAGTTCATCCTCTATCTGAGTGCGTGCGGAAGGAGAGATCATATTTGCATAATCGTTTACATAGCCTTTAAGAGGTGGGACATCAAGAGCAAAACAGGGAACAGTGAACAGTGAATAGTGAATAGTAAGAAACAAAAAAAATAATAGTATTTTAAAAAGGAACTTCCTAATCATTTCGGTTCTTTTCACCGTTCACCATTCACTATCTACTATTCACTGCCTTTAAAACTTCACCGTCGGCGCTTTTTCCGCTCCTGCCTCAGCTTTAAAAGCTTCCTTAGGCGTCAGATGGAGCAGCATGCTGTTTGTAAGGCTATTCGGGAATATCCGTATGGACGTATTAAATGTCTGCACACTTTTATTATACCTAACCCTGGCCACATTTATCCTGTTTTCTGTGCCTTCAAGCTGGTGCTGGAGATCCATGAAATTCTGATTTGCCTTCAGGTCCGGATATTTCTCAACAACCACCATAAGCCTTGACAGTGCACTGCTCATAGCCCCCTGTGCAGCCTGGAATTGGGCCATGGTTTTAGGATCGCCGACCATGTCTTTTGAAACCTGTATGCTGCCGACCTTTGCTCTTGCCTCTGTAACTGCCTGAAGTGTTTCCTTCTCATACTTTGCATAGGCCTTGACAACTTCAACGAGATTCGGAATCAGGTCGCTTCTTCTCTGGTATGATGCTTCAACATCTCCCCATGCAGCCTTCACTGCCTCTTCATTAGCCTGCATAGTGTTGTAGCCGCAGCCGGATAAACTGAAAACAAAAAATATAACAGCAATATACATGAATACCTTTTTCATTATAAATCCTCCTTATTCACTTGGCTTTTTCCTGGTCTTTTTTTGGTTCCCATTGTCCTGTCCCCGCATGACCTTCTGCATGCAGGGCATGTTCTTATGAACCAGGGATTTTTTAATATCACAGTACATCGCAACAAAGGTTCTGCAGCTTCCTGCACCGTCTACTGCCGTCTCCTGCGGTGTCTGAGCATATATGCACATCAGGTCGCAGAAATTCAGCAAAGATGCTGTTTTTTTATCTGATAAAACTGTTTTATCCTGTCCTTTACTCATCATTTGTCTCTTTTTACTATTTCAATACGGAACGGTTGCGACCGTTCCCTGCATTCCACTATTCACCTTACAGATGCTTGCCTATCAACACCTCTGCAATCTGTACCGCATTGAGCGCAGCGCCCTTCCTGATATTGTCCGCAACAATCCACATATTCAATCCATGGGGTATAGACTCATCGATGCGTATCCTTCCTACAAATGTCTCGTCCTTGCCTGCAGCGTGTATTGCAAGGGGGTATTTATTTTTGGAAGGATCATCCACCACCTTTACGCCGGGAGCTTTTTTCAGTATCTTCCGCGCCTCATCAGGGCTTATAGGTCTTTCAAATTCAATGTTTACGGATTCCGAATGTCCGTAGAAGACAGGGACCCTTACAGTGGTTGCGGTAACCTGAATACTATTATCTTCCATAATCTTCTTTGTTTCATTTACCATCTTCATCTCTTCTTTTGTGTAACCGTTTTCAAGAAAAACGTCGATATGAGGCAGACAGTTAAAGGCTATCTGATATGGATAAACCTTGTTCACTATATCTTTGTTACCATAAATGGCAAGTATCTGCTGTTCAAGCTCATGGATTGCCTTTTTTCCTGTACCGGAAACAGCCTGATACGTGGAGACTACAACCCGTTTTATCCTCGCCGCATCATGGAGCGGTTTCAACACTACAACCATTTGAATTGTTGAACAGTTCGGGTTTGCGATAATTCCCTTTTTTTTATAATCCTTTACTGCATGTGCATTTACCTCGGGTACAACAAGGGGAACATCGGGGTCCATCCTGAAGGCGGCCGTATTATCTATGACAACACATCCGGCTGCTGCTGCAATAGGTGCAAACTTTTTGCTTACTGCGCCTCCCGGTGAAAACAATCCGATATCAATGCCTTTAAAGGAATTCTCAGTTAATTCATCAACCGGTATCTCTTCCCCTTTAAATGTTAATGTCTTTCCTATGCTCCTTGCTGAGGCAAGAAGCGTCAGTTTATTTACCGGGAATTTTCTCTGCTCAAGTGTCTTGATCATTTCATTTCCAACAGCGCCTGTTGCTCCGACAACAGCTACATTATATGCTTTCATGTTTATCCTCCAGATTTTTTTTGAGATAGTTTATTAATCCGCCTGCATTGATAAGTTCTTCCATGAAAGGCGGGATCGGCTTTGCCTTGGTCTGCTTGTCCTTCCAGGTGATGATTCCCGAAGAGAGATCGACCTCTATTGTCTCTCCGTCTTCAACATCTTCGGCTATATCTGCCTCCAGAAGCGCCAGCCCTTTGTTGAATCCGTTTCTGTAAAAAATACGTGCAAAGCTCCTTGCAATAACAAGGGAAATACCGAGGGCGGAAATGGCAATAGGCGCATGTTCCCTTGATGAGCCGCATCCGAAATTGAATCCGCCGACAATAATATCACCCGGTTTCACCTCTTTGTGAAACAAGGGCGCCAAAGGTTCCATGCAGTGTTCTCCCAGTGCCTTCGGATCAGTTAGCGCAAGGTATCGTGCCGGTATAATAATATCCGTATCAATATTATCTCCAAACTTCCAGACTCTTCCTTTCAGTATCATAAAACCTCCCGTGGATGTGCAATCTCCCCTTTGATAGCGCTTGCAGCAGCTACCGCAGGGCCTGCAAGATAAACCTCGCTCTCAGGATGCCCCATCCTTCCGATAAAATTTCTGTTTGTAGTTGCCACTGCCCTTTCCCCCTTTGCGAGTATACCCATATGTCCGCCAAGGCAGGGACCGCATGTAGGAGGCGATATGATGCATTCTGCATCAAGAAAGATTTCAAAAAGGCCGCGCCTTAAGGCTTCGGCATAAATCTTCGGTGTGGCAGGTATGACAATGCACCTTGTGTGCCTTGCCGTTTTCCTTCCTTTTAATATTTTGGCTGCCATCTCCAAATCTTCAATTCTCCCGTTCGTGCATGATCCGATGATTACCTGATCGACATGCACACCCTTCAGTTCATCCACGTTTTTTACATTGGACGGCAATGATGGACATGCAACGTTAAGGCCTATGCTGCCTGCATCAATCTCATAAACCTCTTTGTATTTAGCATCTTTATCGCTCTCAAAAACCGTGTATGGTCTTTTGCTTCTTCCCTTCACATATTCAAGAGTCTTGTCATCTACCTTGAATATCCCGTTCTTCCCGCCGGCCTCAATGGCCATGTTGGCGATTGTAAAGCGTGAATCCATGGAAAGGGCTGAAATTGCCTCACCGTCGAACTCCATAGATGCATATAGAGCGCCGTCTACGCCGATCTTTCCTATGATATGGAGGATGAGGTCTTTTCCAGTAACCCATTCCTGCCATTTTCCATGGCAGATGAATTTGATATTTTCAGGGATTTTTAGCCAGATATGGCCGGTAACCATACCATAGGTAATGTCGGTGCTGCCCATCCCTGTTGCAAAGGCGCCAAGAGCCCCGTATGTGCAGGTATGGCTGTCCGCTCCTATCACCAGATCGCCTGGTATTACAAGACCTGCTTCGGGCAGCAGAGCATGTTCAACGCCGCATTGTCCACCCTCATAGAAATTAGTGATGTTGTGCTTTATTGAAAACTCCCTTATTTTCTTGCAGTTTTCAGCAGACAGTATGTCCTTGTTCGGTGTAAAATGGTCAAGAACAAATACCACCTTATCATTATCAAAAACCTTTGCAGCACCTACCTTTTCAAATTCTTCAAGCGATAATGGCGCTGTTATATCGTTTGCGAGAGCAAGGTCAATCCTTGCCTCGATAATCTCTCCAGGTTCAACAAATGCCTTACCTGCGTGTGATGCAAGTATCTTTTCCGTAATGGTCATGCTCATGCTACTTCACCTCAGCTTTTTTTGATTTGATATATTCAATTCTGTTCAGTGCGTTAATATATGCCTTTGCACTTGCTACAATAATATCCGTATCCGCGCCTTTCCCGATGGCAATAAGTCCTTTTTCTTCAAGTTTCACGAATACATCTCCCTGTGCATCTGTGTCTTTCGTAATGGAATTGACAGAGAATTTTGCAAGCTTACTGTTTGTTTTTACCATTTTTTTGATAATTTTGTATGTGGCATCAACAGGTCCGTCTCCTACACCCACTTCCTGGTAAATGGTACCATCTATTTCAAGCTTCACCGTAGCCGTTGGGATTGTTGTATTGCCGCAACTTACATTCAGATATACAAGTCTGTATTTTTCAGGAATTTTATATATTTCATCCATGATAATCATTTCAATGTCTTCATCATAGACATATTTTTTCATGTCTGAGAGTGTCTTGAATCTTTTAAAGGTAAGGTTGAGTTCTTTGTCGTCCAACGTATAGCCAAGTCCTTCAATCCTCTCCCGGAAAGCATGCCTGCCGGAGTGCTTGCCGAGGACAAGGGAGCTCTTTGATATGCCTACTGACTCGGGAGTCATAATCTCATATGTAAGTTTTGCCTTCAGAAGGCCGTCCTGGTGGATGCCTGATTCATGAGCAAAGGCATTGGCACCGACTATTGCCTTATTCGGCTGAACAGAAACGCCGGTGATGGAAGTTATAAGCCTGCTTGCAGGGTATATCTTTTCGGTGACAATCCGTGTTTCCAGTGAAAACACATTTTTCCTGGTGCGAAGGATCATGGCAATTTCTTCCATTGACGCATTTCCTGCCCGTTCGCCGATCCCGTTGATTGTGCACTCTATCTGCCGGGCGCCGTTTTCTATTGCCGCAATGGAATTTGCAACGGCGAGTCCGAGATCATTATGACAGTGCACACTGATGACGGCCCGGTCTATGTTGGGTACATTCTCTTTAATATAACGGATGAGCCTGCCGAATTCCTGAGGCACTGCATAGCCAACAGTATCAGGGATATTAACGGTAATTGCCCCTGCATCGATGACTTCGGCTACTATACGGCACAGATAATCCCAGTCACTTCTCGTTGCATCCATGGCAGAAAATTCAACGTTATCGGTATATTGTTTTGCCCTTTTTACAGCATCTACTGCAATTGTTAAAATCTCATCCCTGGTTTTTTTGAATTGATGCTTTAGATGGATGTCTGAGGTTGAGATAAAGGTGTGAATCCGGGGCATCTGTGCGTCCTTTATCGCTTCCCAGGCACGATCAATGTCTTCATTGTTTGCCCGTGCAAGGCCAGCTACCTCGCTGTTTTTGATGATACTGGCAATCTGTTTGACTGCATCAAAATCACCATCCGAAGCTATGGGAAAACCCGCTTCGATAATATCAACACCCAGAGCCTCAAGCTGTTTAGCTACCCTGAGTTTTTCCTGTGTATTCATAGTGTTTCCCGGAGACTGTTCCCCATCCCTCAATGTGGTATCAAATATCTTTACTCTTTCTAACATGACTTCTCCTTTTTGATTCTTATTCCAATTAACGTTCATCGTGGCACCTTCGTTGGTGGCGTCCTCTTCATCCTCGACGTACTGGTTGTACGCCTCCGGTGCCTCGTCCTTGCCGACTCGGTGTCACTTCGAATGCAAATTGGCATTGACTGTTAATTATACACCACTTTCTTGTCTTTAATTATCTTCATAATACTTGCCATAAATTCCTCTTCGCGCTCGATCACCATCTCTATTGCCAGATAGAAAAGGTTTTCAGGTATATCCATATGGGCAATTTTTACCGCATCCTTTTCCGTGGTAACAAAGGCATCCACATCCTGAAAGGACAGAATCTCCTTCATATCCCTTCTTTTATATGTGTAATGGTCCGGATATGGTATTTCATGCAAAACATGAATCCCCATTGTTTTAAGCAGGTCAAAAAAAGACCGGTTATCACCCAGACCTGCGAAGGCAAGAACATTTTTTCCCTTCAAAAAATTATAATGGGCAATACAATTCGCCCTGATGCTGTAAAGATGCACCGGTTTGTATTGAGCCCGGAAAACAGGGATCCCCTTACTGTATTGCCCGGTTTCGCCGTTAATATCGCCCTTATTGACAAGAATTATGTCAGCATCCTTTATTCTTTCAATCTGTTCTCTGTAAGGGCCAAGAGGAAACAGCCCGTACTTGTTTCCGCTTTCCCTGCCGTTTAAAATAAGTATATCCATATCCTTTTTGATATTTTTCAATTGAAAACCATCATCAAGGAGTGCAACATTTATCCGTAAATCTCTTACGGCCATGCCTATCGCCTCTGCCCTGTCAGCGCCGACAAGAACCGGAATTTGTGTTTTTTTTGCAAGCATGAAAGCTTCATCCCCTACTTCTTTTGCAGTATCGTTTTTAACATCCACACGAAAAGTACCGCCTCTTTCCCTCTTGTATCCCCTTGTTGCAATACCCGGATTCAATCCTGCCTCTTTCAACTTTATCGAAAGCCTTTCAACGACCGGTGTCTTACCGGTGCCTCCGAGGGTGATGTTCCCGATGCTTACCACAGGAATTGACACTTCTTTCATCTTTATCATACCCTTATTGTACAATGTTTCCCTCAGTTTAAGGCAAAGTTTATATACCCGGGATAATAAGAAAAGCAGAGGATACAGAAACCGTTTCAAATATTCTGCTTCTCCTCTCCATATCTTTAAGATGAGATTCCTCATTATATATTGATAATTTATATCAAAAAGGGGGCTAAAAATCAAATAAAGACGAAGTGGTGGATGACATTGACTTTTGGAGTAGCCAAGCCAATGGGCATTGCTTTTGATTGCAACATGATATGAAGTGGTAAAAATTCGATGTTGACCCAAGGGGCGGAGGAAGATTATGCTGTAATAATTGCAATATAAAAAGGATCTGGAATAAATGCCAAAAATCATCTTTTTAGGAACAAACGGCTGGTACGATACGAATACAGGAAACACAATCTGTATTCTTCTTGACACGCCCTCCTACACCATCATTCTTGATGCAGGCAACGGCATCGCCAAGCTGGACAGATATGTTGATTTTAATAAGCCTGCTTATCTTTTCCTCAGTCATTTCCATTTTGACCATATTGTCGGTCTCCATACTATCTGCAAATACAATTTTTCTCATGGGCTGCATATATGCGGGCAGGAAGGCATTGCCTCCATATTAGGGAAAATACTTGATGCGCCCTTTACAGTACCGGTTAAGGATTTTCAATTTTTCACAAAATTTATCGAACTTCCTTCACAGAAAGATCGTCTCCCCTTTTCCGTCACAAGCCTCCCCCTTATTCATGCATCATTGACAATGGGATACCGGTTCGAGATTGAAAATAGGATCATTACCTACTGCGGTGATACTGGATATTGTGAGAATGCAGTGAAGCTTGCAGAGAGTGCCGATCTCCTTATCACTGAATGTGCCTTCCAGTCCGGACAGGAAAATCCCGACTGGCCGCACCTCAACCCTGAAACAGCAGCAAGAATAGCAAAGGAATCAGGAGCAAAAAGATTAGCCCTTGTTCACTTCGATGCCGAAGTATACAGAACAATTGAAGACAGAAAGAATGCCGAGGAAACTGCACGGAAAGTTTATCCTGAAACTGTTGCTACAGTGGATGATATGGTTGTTGATATATAAGAAAGATAACGAATCCATGAGAGGTAATTATGCCCATGTACAGTTGTGCAACCCGGAGAAAACGATAAAGAGTTAAAAAAGATAATATTTGTTCTATACTGGATGCATCTATGAAAAATATCGGCATCTATTCGTACTTCGGATATGCGATGTCCTTCGATGAAAGACTCAACACAATAAAAAATGCAGGTTTTGAAGTAACCTCTATCGGGCTCGGAGAAGAAGAGGAACTTGTAAAAAGTAAAGAAGAAGACTTAATGCCTGAGATGATAAGATCAAAGGGGTTATTCATAGAGTATGCACATGCGCCTGACGGCAGATGCAATAATTTATGGTCGGGATCTGAACAAAAAAGTGCTGCAATAAAAAATGAATATTCATCATACATTGACTACTGCAAAAAGCATAATATACCCATGCTTGTCGTACATGTAAGCCAAAGCAAGGGCGACCAGCCTCTGCTGCCAAATAGCTACGGGCTTGAAGCCCTGAAATATCTGCTGAAATATGCCGAAGACTCAAATGTGAGAATAGCGGTGGAAAATACTCAGAAACCGGAATATCTCGATCATGTTTTTTCCAACATTTCCTCAACACATCTGGGTTTGTGCTACGACAGCTCTCATGACTTTCTTTACAGTCCTCAACCTGGATTACTGCTGAAAAAATGGGGGCACATGCTTTTTGCAACCCATATTTCAGACAACGATGGATTGCTTGACAGACATTGGCTTCCAAAAGAGGGAATCATTAAATGGGATATCATTAAAAACAACTTTCCTGTTGAAACATACGACGGATTCCTTACCCTCGAAATATTTCCTAAAAATCCCAATGATGAGCCTGCATTGGATTTTCTGAGAAAAGCCCATGGCAGGATTAAATGGTTTGAAGAAATGCTTGCAAAAAAGACCGCATCTTGAATTAGCTGCCTGATATTTCTGCAATTCTACCCCATTCCTTTTTCCGTGACTGATTGAATTGAACCATCGTGATTCAACGATCCGTTTCTTGCCATTAGATATAAAGTCATGTTATTTATAGATATTGTCAAAAGTTGCATGAAAAATTGGTTCGCAGAATGAATATATACAAGCTTTTACAAAGAGAAAACAGGGAGAGGGAGAGAAAAGAAATGAAAATGGAAAAATTTGCCCCCTTGTTTATTCCGGATTCACATAATCGTATATGTGAATCCGGGTTGAGTGGGCAGCGGCATGTCAGGGATTTTGCAGATGTGGATGGGCTGTGAGATTTGCAGGCCGCAGACGTACTCAATGTACGTCGGAGGATCGCAAGGCGAAGCAGACCGCCGCAGATCAATATCCCAGAACATGCCGCTGACCGACCAAGAGAAAAGAACTAAAAATACTCAAGAAACAAAACATATAACAGGAGGCAAGGCGTGGGTTCTGGTTCATGGAAGGCAAAAGCAAAGACTCTTAAGAGGGAAGTATACGCACTTTCTTTGGCAGTTAAAGACCCGAGAGTTCCCTGGTACGCAAAAGCATTTGCCGTTCTAATCATTGGTTATGCCTTAAGCCCCATCGATCTGATTCCGGATTTTATACCTGTTATCGGTTACATTGACGACCTTATACTTATCCCGGCAGGGATTGTTCTCCTTATTAAGATGATTCCAAAAGATGTAATGGAAGAATGCAGAGAAAAAGCAAAGTCTCGTCAGGGTGGAATGAAAGGAAAACATTGGGCGGCGGCATCCGTCATAGTTTTGATCTGGCTTATTTCTATTTATTTTATTGTAAGAATTGTCTGCCGCATATGGCTATGATCTCTTTAAAGCATCGGACATACGCTTTAAAGCATCGGCCAGAGTCTTCCTCGGACAGGCAAAATTGAGCCTCACAAATCCTTCTCCTCCCTTTCCGCATTCAGCACCGTTATTGAGAGCCACCTTGCCCTCCTTAAGAAAGAAATGAAAAGGATTTCCTCGTATTCCTGATTCCCTGCAATCGAGCCAGGCCAGATAAGTTCCCTCAATGCGCGTTATTTTGAGGGGAGAAAGCTTTTTGTGAACATAGTCAACCAGAAAATCCCTGTTGCTTTTCAGATATGAGAGACACTGATCCAGCCACTCCTGTCCGTCTTTAAAAGCTGCCAGAGCTGCTGTCAGGCCCATGGTATTCACATATGGAATAAGCCCCTCACTGCCTCTCAACCAGGCTTTCCGAAGATCAGGATTTGTAATGACTGCGAAGGAACATTTCAAACCTGCAAGGTTGAAGGTTTTGCTCGGCGACATGAAGGTGATGGTTCTGTCAGCCACTTCATTGCCAAGGGTAGCAATGGGTATATGTTTATGGCACGGATACAGAAGATCACAGTGAATCTCATCGGCACAAATCAGAACATTATGGCGTACACAGATATCGGCAAGCCGTTCCAGCTCATATGTTTGAAAAACACGACCGACAGGATTATGCGGATTGCAGAGTACATATATTCTGGTTCGGGCAGTTATTGCTTTTTCAAATGCTTCAAAATCTATTTCATAGGTATCATCTTTTTTTATTAATGGAGGATCAATCAATGCGCGGCCGCGGATGACCGGATCAGTAATGAAGTGTGAATAAACAGGCGGTTGTACCAATACGGCATCTCCGGGATCCGCAAAAAGTTGAAATGCGAGATTTAGGCCTGTTACAACACCAGGTACAAAAACGATGTGTTCCGCCGGAACATCCCATTTATAGAGCCTTTTAAGACGTTCCCTGATAACGTCAATAAGTTCTTCACTCGGTTTTGCATATCCAAAAACCCGATGATTCACCCGTTCATGGAGTGCCTGAATAACCGGTTCAGGAGAAACAAAATCCATATCCGCTACCCACAAAGGGATGACTTCATTTCCGTATCTTTGCCATTTAATGCTGTCTGGGGCTTTTTGTTCAATAATATGATTGAAATCGTATTTCATTTCTTTATTCATTCATCAAACATGTTTATTGCCCCGCCGGGTCAATACCCCGAAGCTTGCTTCGAAATGGTTCCATGTTCTTGCCTTTGATACCCCGTCCGCTTGCGGCGGGGTGATTCATTTCTGTGGGGCGTAGAGTAAATCACGTCGTACTTTTTAAAATATTTATTCGATAAATGAATCAAATACTTCCTTCATTTCGGGGGTTGTTTCGCTAAAATCGAAATCTTTTATGATCTTTTCAATATCTATACCCTCCCCCTCCATTTTGTCAATGGTTCGCTTCTCTTAATAAAGGTCCGCTCCCGTCACCGAGAATAAGATTATATGGTCCCTCTCCTGCATGGTACATTACTCTTATCTGTATATAATAAGTACCGGCCGGAAGATCTTTCTCAATAATAAAATCCTTCCTTGCATCCTCACCGTCCCGTGCAATTCTGTTGCCTTTTGCGTCCCACAGGTCAGCTACCAGATCAAGGTTGCTTTCGGAAGCTATACGCATCCTTCCTCCTGGGAAATCAAAGCGAAAAGTATCGTAATCCCCACGGTCTATATACGCCTGTACCTTGCATTTATATGGCAGAACGGTTGCGTTAGCCGAGGTCGCAGGAGCTTCATTTACGATCATGGATTGTGGTATTGGCTGGATTTGTTGTTTTGAAGGTGTGGATGTGGTGTCTGATGGCTGCGGCGGCGTAATAGTTTTGGATGAAGAATCGGGTGTTTGCACCGGTACTGGCGGCGGTTTTACTGCAGATGAAGCTTCGCCGGGGATGTTTGTGAGGAGAAAAGGTGCCTTCTTAACATCTCCCCATGATCTGTTTGATGATTTTTTAACAACATCGTCGCTGTCCGCCGGATATTTCAGCATTATCTTTGTGGATGCGCCCGGTTTATTGGATACAAAGGTGACATACAAGTTGTTGTGTTCGCTTTGTGGAGCTATAACAATGTTGTAACGGACAAGATCGCAGGAAGCCTGTTCACCGCTCTTGATGGGCCAGGGCTGCTGTGCTCTTGTTATAAACATCCTCGTGAAACCTTCGGAGGGTCCATATGAAGTTGTATAGTTGGTAAGGGGTGTATCACCGGCAAGATAAGTCCATATCTTTGTGTTGTCAGAAGGAGCAGGGTGGCAGTCATAGAGGGTATATTTTTGCCCAGGGACTACCTGAAACCGGGCTACTTTCACATAATCGGGAGTGTTCTGACTTTCATAGGAACAGTACTTTAAGAGCTTTTTAGGTGCAGCCTTGCGATTTAAAGGCTCATTCGGCACCTTCACCGTTAACATACTGTTTAGCGACAGGTCTTCTGCGGCCATCTGTCCATAGACCGAATAAGCTATTGTGAAAAAACAAAAAGAAAACATGACGGTAGACAATACAAAAGAACGAAGCAAACTCTTCATGCTGTAGCACCTCCATTTTTAATACCAGGGAAAAATATGGGTTAAAATAGTTTTTGCAACAGGTACGTTAAGATTTGTCAATCTTAATCCTGGCTGCATCTTTTACTGTCTTTAATATGGCAGGATCATCAATGATTCTTCCTACAAGGCTTACTTCGCTTGCAGGGACAGGGTCTGAACCGCTGCTTAAGGGCGTCGGTCCGAAGAATATGGCCAGGGCATTTCCCGGAGGCCAGTAGCCGATATCGCCGACATTTACTTTTGTTGTTGCCGTTTCATCAAGTGGCATGTTTACCGGGATCGTAAAATAGAATTCATCCCCCCATTCATTCAGCCCGGTCTCTATAGGCAGAGCATCGGTTATTGCTTTTGCACAGGCTGTGTCTCCCAGCTCTGCCAGAAGCGTTGTGTTTTTAACGTTGATAGATATTTTTATAGACATCAGGGTGTCTTTTCCCTGTAAACTATTTTTCCGCCGACAATGGTAAGAAGGTTTTTCCCGCGTAATTTCCGGCCGTGAAAAGGTGTGTTCTTACCTTTAGAAATAAATGCATTTCTATCGACAGTCCACCGGGCAGCAGGGTCAAAAATGATAATATCTGCTGCACTGCCGGGCTTAAGTTCGCCGTATGGGAGTTTAAATGCCTTTGCCGGGGCTTCCGTAAATTTCCTCAAAAGCCCTGATAAGTCAAGCACACCTTCATGGACAAGGGCAAGGGAGAGTGAAAATGCAGTTTCCAGGCCTGAAATCCCTGAAGTGGCTATGTTGAACTCCACATCTTTTGAAGTAAAATCATGGGGGGCATGGTCTGTTGCAATGATATCGATTGATCCGTTCCTAAGCCCTTCTTTGATTGCTTCCACATCCTCTTTTGACCGCAACGGAGGGTTGACCTTTGTATTCGTGTCAAAACTGAGAGTTTCTTCATCGGTTAACGTGAAATAGTGCGGACAGGTATCGCACGTTACTTTTTTGAACCTTTTTTTTACTTCTCTGACAGAATCCACACTTCCCTTTGCCGAAAGATGAGTAAGGTGTATCGGTGAACCGACATATTCCGCTAAGGCCATATCTCTTTTCACTATTATTTCTTCTGCAATAGAGGGAACCGCATCAATACCCGATATTATTGAAGCCTTCCCTTCATGGACAAAACCTTTTGAAAGATCTTCATCTTCACAGTGGGATATTACAGGAATGCCGAACAGTTTTGTATATTCAAGGGCTTTCCGCAGCAATTCGGAATTCCTTACTGATTTACCGTCATCGGAAATAGCAATAATACCTGCCTCGAACATCTCACCTATCTCGGCAAGTTCTATTCCTTTTAGCCCCTTTGTTATTGCGCCGCAGGGAAAAACACGGCATGCGCCTTCTGCTTTAGACTGTTTCATGATATATTCGGTAACGCTTTTATTGTCGTTTACCGGATTTGTGTTCGCCATGCATACAACAGTTGTAAATCCGCCTTTTACGGCAGCCATTGTACCTGTCTTGATTGATTCCTTGTATTCGTAGCCGGGCTCACGCAGATGTACATGAACATCTATCAGGCCCGGGGCAACTATGAGGCCGTCGGCATCTATAATCTCCACATCATGATCTTTTTCACGGATATGTTTATCAATCTTCTCAATAAATCCGCCATTTACATAGACATCCAACACTTCATCTATGCCGTTCCTGGGATCGATAACCCTGCCTTTTTTTATAAGGATTTTCATGCCTCACTCCCTGTGAGGAGAAAAAGGACTGCCATCCTCACTGCAACGCCATTTTCCACCTGATCAAGTATTACAGAATACGGCCCGTCAGCCACTTCACCGGTAATCTCCACCCCTCTGTTCATAGGCCCGGGGTGCATGATAATCACATCATTTTTTGCTTTTTTCACGTGGTCCTGTTTCAGGCCATAAATGGTCGAATATTCATTGATGGAAGGAATGTAGGAAACACCACCCCTTTCTTTTTGAATTCGTAACATCATAATTACATCAGCATTCTTTACTGCCTTGTTTATGTTATATTCTACTCTTACTCCAAGGTCTTCAAGGTATGGCGGTATCATGGTCGGAGGGCCGCAGCAAATTATTTCCGTATCAAAGTTCTTCAAAGCAAAAATGTTTGATCTGGCTACCCTGCTGTGGGCGATATCACCTATTATGGCAATTTTCAGGCCATCTATCCTGCCCTTTTTTTCTCTCATGGTAAACATGTCGAGCAATGCCTGAGTGGGGTGTTCATGGGCGCCGTCGCCTCCGTTGATGACGGAAGAATTGACTATTTTTGATAACATATGAGGTGCGCCGGGCATTTCATGTCTGATAACAATAACATCAGGTTGCATGGATTCAAGATTTTTAGCGGTATCTTTCAGGGTTTCACCTTTTACGTAACTGCTTGTATTGGCAGAGACGTTAATTGTGTCAGCACTCAGACGCTTTGCAGCTATCTCGAATGAAACCCTTGTCCGGGTGCTCGGCTCATAAAAAAGGGTAATTACTGTTTTCCCGCGTAGTGTAGGAACCTTTTTAACTTCTCTTTTTGATATGTCTTTAAAAGACTCGGCAGTATCAAGGATAAGTAGAATTTCCTCTTTTGAAAGTTCTCTGATGCCAAGAAGATCTTTTTTTGTCCAATTCATTTAAGCTCTCATAACTATGACTTCGTCTTTACCGTCAACTTCTTTGAGTTTGACAAGTATGTCTTCTTCAGGGGTTGCGTTGTACTTGATGCCTGCATAATCCGGGTGTATCGGAAGTTCCCTGCTTCCCCTGTCAACAAGGACAGCAAGCTGTATTTTCCTTGGTCTTCCCATGTCCATGAGGGCATCTATCGCTGCTCTTGTGGTCCTCCCGGTATGCATCACATCATCTATAAGAATGATGGTCATATTATTCACATCAAATGGTATGTCGGTTTTTCTTATTTCAGGTAATTTCAGCTTAAAGATGTCATCTCGGTACATCGTGATGTCGAGGATACCGAGAGCAAGCTCTATGTTTTCGATATCTTTTATCTTACTTCTAATCCTGTTTGCAAGGTGGACCCCTCTTGTCCTGATGCCTATGAGACACAAGTTTTCGCTGCCCTTGTTTCTTTCCAGGATTTCATGGGCAATTCTTGCTATAGTTCTTTCTAATGCCTTCCGGTCAAGGAGTTGCACAGGTTTTTCGATCATTAGTCATCCATATAAATTGCTTTTTTCGGACATTGGTCAATACAGGATGTGCATTCAATACAGTCTTCTGGTGTCCTCACCATCGGATCTCCATTATCATTTAACGAGAATACTTCATAGGGACAGGTATCAATACATTCTCCGCAGCTGCTGCACAACTGTTTCTCAATGTATGGTCTCACCTTTCATAACTATAATGGGTTTAAAAAAAAAAATCAATGAAAAGCAACATCATTTTGTAACTACCTTATAATAAGATTACCATATCATATATATTGCAGGTGTCTTTTTCTATCCCTGGTTGATATGGATTAACCTAACTGTGATAAAAATTTCTTGACAAACAGGACAGATAAAGATAATTTTGTATGCCTGTCACCCAAAAAAAAATATTTAAACGGGGCTGTAAGTGCTTAAATCGATAAAGCTAAGGGTTTTTTTTATTGTTTTATTTCTTGTAATTTCTATTATTTACTGTCTGCCCAATATCATTGAACCAACAGGTGTATGGAAGAAATACCTCCCCTCGGATAAGATTCATTTGGGGCTTGACCTAAAAGGGGGAATGCATCTACTCCTTGAACTTGATACTGCCAAGATGCTTGAAAACATGGTAGACAGGAAATTTAATTCGTTAAAAGACAATATGATACGCGATGGAATACGCTTTCTGGGACTTGATAAAAAAGAGAATGCGCTTTTTATAACGATACGGGCAGAACAAAAGGATAAGCTTTATAACCTTATAGGGAAAGAATTCACTGATATGAAAGCCGGGGCTACCAAGGCTGACGGAGAGAACCTGACTATTGAATTCCTACTGTCGGAAAAAGAATTGTCCAGTATAAAAGAGAATGCTGTCCATCAGGCACTTGAAACCATACGAAACAGGATTGATCAGTTTGGAGTCTCCGAACCTATTATCGTCCGTCAGGGCGATAACCAGATGCTTGTTCAGTTGCCAGGCATTAAAGACCCTCAAAGGGCCATGGAGCTGATAGGCAGGACTGCCCAGCTTGAGTTTAAACTTGTAGATGAAGAAAATGCAGCAAGGTACACAGGCGGCACACCCCCGGAGGGCGATGAAGTCCTGACAATGAGAACAAAAAACAGAGAAACAGGCATTGCTACCACCACACAGATACTGTTAAAAAAACAGTCTCTCTTGACGGGTGAGTTGCTGACAGATGCAAGGGTAAAGATTGGCGGGGAATTCGGTGGCGAGTCCTATGTTGCTATAGAATTCAATAGTGAAGGCGCAAGATTATTCGATAAGGTAACGGCTGAAAACGTAGGCAAAAGAATAGCCATTATTCTTGATAATGCGGTCTATTCCGCCCCCGTTGTGAAAGAAAGGATATCCGGAGGCAAGGCATCCATCTCAGGCAGTTTTACAATGGATGAGGCAAAAGATCTTGCTATTGTTTTGCGTGCAGGCGCACTTCCGGCGCCGGTAAAGGTTGTTCAGAATATAACTATAGGCCCCAGTCTGGGTCAGGATTCAATAAACAAAGGTCTCAAGGCAACGATTCTTGGCAGTATACTTGTAATTATATTCATGATTTTTTACTATCGTATGTCAGGAATAATTGCAAATATTGCTCTTCTTCTTAATTTGATCTATCTGCTGGGCGCTTTCAGCGCATTAAAAGCAACAATGACTCTCCCAGGTATTGCGGGCATTGCCCTGACTATTGGCATGGGAGTTGATTCAAATGTGCTGATTTTTGAGAGAATAAGGGAGGAACTCCGGTTAGGCAAGACTGTGAGGGCTGCAGTAGATGCAGGCTACACGAAGGCGTGGGTAGCAATCTTCGACTCCCATATTACAACGCTGATCACTGCCTTTGTTCTTTTTATATTCGGCACAGGCCCCATAAAAGGATTTGCAATAACTTTGATTATTGGAATGATTATCAATCTTTTTACTGCCGTATTCGGTTCCAAGGCTATTTTTGACTGGATAATGGTGAAGTATAAACCGCGGAAGTTGAGCATCTGAGGCGATTATTATGGTGGAATTACTTAAAGATACCAATATAGATTTTATCGGATTCAGAAAAAAGGCTTTTATAATCTCATTAATTCTTGTATTAATCGGGTGTTATGCCTTTATTATGGTATCCCTCGGAAAAGCTAACTTAAGTGTTGATTTCACCGGCGGTACTAATGTGCAGATAAAATTTGCAAATCAGGTTGATATCGGTATGCTGAGAGAGGCTTTAGTTAATGGTGGGGTTGGTGATGTTCAAATCCAGCAGATAAGCGGGACAAAGGAGTTTTTTATAAAGACAAAACTCTCTGATACAGGGAGCGAAAAAATACAGGATAAAATATCTAAAATATTATCCGGTCAGTTAAAGGATAATAAATATGAGATTCTCGGCAGCAGCATGGTTGGTCCCGGCGTTGGAAGAGATCTAAAAAAATATGCAATCATAGCGGTTTGTCTTGCCTTGCTCGGTATTATTATTTATATTGCATGGCGTTTTACTTTTATATCAGGTATTGCAGCAACTATTGCCACATTTCACGATGTTGTAGTCATACTTGGTGTGTTTTATATACTTGGTAAGGAGATTAATCTCCTTATTATTACTGCGCTCCTTACAATAGCCGGTTATTCTCTCCAGGATACCGTTGTAGTGTTTGACCGTATTCGGGAAAATATGCTGAAAATGAAATCGAAAAACGACTTCGGGGAAACAATCAACAGGAGCATCAATGAGGTTTTGAGCAGGACCATTGTTACCGGTATTAGTACACTGATAGTGTTGGCAGTTTTTATGATTTTTGGTGGTGAAGTACTTTTTGATTTTTCATTTGCATTATTTATAGGTCTTATTGTAGGTACATATTCTTCAATATTTGTTGCCAGTCCCATAGTTTATGCCTGGCGAAAAAAAGTGCTTTAATCCTCAATAATTCCATATAATTCCATATGCAATGCAGGTGTTTAAGTGCAATTGAAACTTGAGGATGTCTTAAAGAATAAAGAAAAAGAGTTAAAACTTCATCATAGATTTATTGATTTAAAAAAGTTTTTTCAAAAATATATTTTTTCGTCAATCAACCTGCCTTTAAAACAACATATTGAAGATCTGAAAACACTAATAGAAAAGATCATGCCTGATCCTAAAGACAGGACAGAAGAGATGTTTTCCGGAGAGATCTTCGCACTTCTTGGTACGATATATTTACACGATATTGGATTGGTAAATAATTTTGGATGGAATTCGAGGAGAAGTATATTAAGCAGCCTCGAAGGAGCCGACAAGAGGATGTTATTAAGTTACGGGATATGCGAAAAGATAGAAATCCCCGAAACGGCAATTGATATTATTAATTATTTGGTTTTTTCTCAAGAGACAAGAAAAATACCCACAGAATGGGAGATTACCGAGAATGACAGGAAGGCTATCATCAGAAACGCAAGGATTATTGCTCATGTGTTTAACTTTTCGCATCTCATACTTGATCTATTTTGCTCGGATTTGCAATACAGGAAATTCAGGCGTTTTAACGAGCCACATTTCATATTAAGACATCGTGATACGAAGGTGGATATAGACAGCAGAGAAGGGATAATTTACATAACATATAAAGCAAAATGTCCATATGAATCACATCTTGCTGAGAATGCGAAGAAATATACGGATAATGCTTTCATAACATTTAAAAGCAATGTTAACGGTAAAGTAGGGCTTAACTATAAGGAAATCATATGGAATATAACAACCGAGTTTAATTTTGAAAGGGATGTTTTTGATGTACCGAAATTTTCTCCATATAATGAGTTTGAAGGTCCGCCCTTTGAGAGATGGGAAAAGGCTTCACTGATATTAGACAAAATGTTTAATTTTGGCTATGCCATTGCTGTCGGAGGCACGACTACGGGCAAAACCACCGTGATGCGTTCTTTTATTGTTCCTCAAATGCTTTTGATCAGTCCGAATGTATTTTATTGTGAGCTCTGGGAGAAGCCTGTGAGCGAGATCAAGAATATTATGTGTAAACGGCGCAGGCAATTTAATGATCCCGATTCTGATATTATTTCACTGTGCAATAAATTTTCAAAAGACAGCTTTCCCTGCTTTTTCATTCTTGACAATTGCGAAAGGTACGCATACCTTGATGCAACCGAAAAGGAAAAACTCGACAGATTTATTAAGTTTTGTTTCGAACAGGACAATATTTACCTGATTATTTCGGGCGATAAAGAAAGCTTCTTTGAATGGCATATGCTTTTCAGCGATGCGAATATGTCTGCAATATGTGAAATTAAACCGATAGAAGGTGCAAATGTTATTGATGTGTTCGGAGAAAATAAAATTGTCCGGGACGCAGGTGAGTGGTTCAAACCTATAGAATATGAACTCCTTCAGTCTAATTTGAATATCGGGAATGTGCTGGAAGATATTCTGGAGGAATTGAAAGATGAAGATGATCTGAGGAAAATAATTGCAATTTTTGCAGATAAAAACGACCGGCATCTCAGGAGATATAACCTTGAAAACATCTTTGCAGAAACAGCTATACCTCATAAAAGGATCCTCGGCTATCTGGGCATTTTAAGAGAAAAAGATATACTGATAGAGCATGAGTCAACAACAGGACAAACATACTACGCCCTGTCAAGCAGATATCTGAAAGAGCCTCTTTACAGGGTTTTAAGGCTTGACGACTTTGAAGAGAAGAGAAAAATACATAATATGCTCCAGAATTTAGTTGCAAACGAGGCATTCCTTGACGTTGAGGCGCTAAGGATCCTTGAAAAATGGAAGGATGAGCTTGTCTTTTCAAAAGAAGAGATGGGGCTGATCCTGTCAAGTATTATTCTCCAGGCAAAGGATTATGAACCATTTTTTGAAAAGGCAAAAAGAGATGGCAAAGGGGTGGACATTCAGCCTATTCTAAAATTGCTCTACACCAAGGACCCGGACAAGAGGAGTAAGGCTATAAGTCTGTTGGTTGAAATACAGGACAAAGATATGATAAACCCCTTGCTGGAACATTTAAAAAGGGAGAAGGTTTTTGAGATACAGGACCTTATGATTAAGGGGATGGGACTTGCCGGGAAAAAGAGGACAATCTTTGCAATAATGGATACTTTAAAAGATATAGGTGACAGAGATTTGAAGCTGCGAGCTATAGAATTCTTTCGTTCAATTCTTGATGGTAATTTTAAGAGCATTCTTACCGAATTCAGAGAGATCGAGAAAGACCCTGTCATATTGGTGAAGATTGACGATCTCCTGTCAAAGATCAGGGAAACCTGAGCATCCCATGCACATACGGTCTTAGCGCTTCAGGGACAATAATAGCACCGTCTTTGGTCTGGTAATTTTCCATTACAGCCATTACAGTCCTCCCGACGGCCAGTCCTGAGCCGTTCAGCGTATGGACAAATTCTGTTTTTCCATTATCCTTCCGGTATCTGATTTTTGCCCTTCTTGCCTGGAATGTTTCAAAGTTGCTGCATGACGATATTTCTCTGTAAATGTTTTGCCCCGGCAGCCAAACTTCAATATCGTATGTTTTTGCAGAGGAAAATCCGAGGTCGTTTGTACAGAGTGCAGAAACCCTGTAGTGTATGTTTAATTTTTTCAATACATCTTCTGCATCAAGAAGAAGGCTTTCGAGTTCATCATAAGACGTTTCAGGTGCCGAAAACTTAACAAGCTCGACTTTATTAAACTGATGCTGGCGGGTAAGCCCCCTCGTATCCTTGCCGTGAGCGCCGGCTTCTTTCCTGAAACATGGTGTATAAGCAACGTATTTGATGGGCAACGCATTTTCCTTCAGGATTTCGTTGTTGAATATGTTTGTCACCGGTACTTCTGCAGTCGGGATAAGGAAATAATCGAGCCCTTCAAGCTTAAAGAGTTCTTCTTCGAACTTTGGAAGCTGGCCTGTTCCGGTCATTGTCTCCCTATTTACCATAAACGGCGGCAGCACTTCTGTATACCCGTGTTCAAGCGTATGGAGATCAAGCATAAAATTAATGAGAGCACGCTCAAGAAGCGCACCGAAGGATTTATAAAGGGTAAATCTTGAGCCGGTAATTTTTGCCGCTCTTTTGAAGTCCAATATGTCAAGCTTCTCGCCTATTTCCCAATGGGGCAAAGGCTCAAAATCAAAGACAGGTTTTTCTCCCCAAAACCTCACAACCGTATTATCTTCTTCGCTCGTCCCGACAGGTACCGAGTTGTGCGGGATATTCGGGATTACCATAATCATGTCGTCCCATGCTTTTTCCGTTTCTCTCAGGTTCTGTTCAATATTTTCAATGTTCCTTCCAAGCTCTTTCAGGTGGTCTATCTTGTCCGGCGGTATAGAACCGGATTTTTTCAATCTTCCTATTTCATTAGAAAGCTCATTTTTTTCATTTTTCATTTTTTCGGATTCCCATATGAGCCCTCTGCGCTTTTCATCTGTTTTGAGAAGTTTTTCCATATCAAAAGAAGCGCCTCTTTTCTTAAGACTTTCCTGAACAATCTCAACTTTTTCCCTTATAATCTTCGGGTCAATCATTTAATCCTCCATTAAATCCTTTTTAAACTCAATCGGCTTATAAGTATATATAACACCGTTTATGGTTTCAGTTGGGCGTCCTTCAACAAGCAACTGAACTTTATTGATATTTTTGAAGTTGTATATGAATGTGTTTACAATAGCATAGGTCATGTTTATCTCTTGCAACGAATTCTTATCATTCAGGATTTCATTTGAGAAGTTTAAGTACATGACCCCATCATCGTCTGTTGCAAAATCGTAAAGCGTTAATTTTTCGGGAATGCATTTCTGTTTCTTCAGTTCATTGATTAATTCATCAGCCTTTTGCCTTTCCGATATACCCGATTTAACCTGTAATACGCCCTGTACTAACTTAACCCCATCCTTCGGGACAAATATATAAAGGCTGTCCATTATAACAGAAGGTGCACCTTTCATCGGTTCAGGGCGGTTCAAATAACTGTAAACTGTCAGAAAAGCTATAATTAAAATAGCAGCAGCAAAAATAATAACCAGCTTCTTGTTTGTAAACCATTTGGGAATATCATGGATGTCGGGTTTATGATACATGACTTTTATTCTTCTTTGTGCAAATTAAATTCATTTAAAAATTCTCCGGAGGTCATTACCCTGAAAAGCGGGTATATGGCAGAGTTTCTATAGGCATCAAGGAAATTGTTGTGAATTTCTTTTTTGAATGCAGCACTCATATCTTCAAGTATTATTGTGTAAAAATCATTGCAGACGGCATCAAAAGCTGTTGCAAGTACACAAAAATGAGTATTAATGCCGCCGATGGCGACAGTATCAATACCCATTGTACGCAATGTCTGATCCAGATCAGTCTTGAAAAAAGCGCTGAATCTCCTTTTTTCAAGCACTATGTCTGTACTCTGCGGTTCAAGGTCTGACAAAGGCTGAGTACCGTTTGTCCCTCTGATGGCATGTGGTTTCATTCTACCTCTGAAAATAAAATCATCCTTCAAAAAACTATCGCATGCAAAAACGACGGGTATAGAAATACTCCTGCATTCCTTTAGAAAGACCTTTACAGGATGAACGATCTTTTCTTCTTCTTTGTCACCTTTTCTTGTACTGCCGTAGTTGCCCTCAAGCATGTCGACGATAATAATCGCTGGTTTCAATATTTTCTCCTTAAAAAAAGCTTCACAAAATTTTCACGTATATTTAATGCAACTTCTTCAATGGCCTTGTTCTTAATCTGTGCAAGTTTTGCTATTGTATATTTTACAAAATAAGGCTCGTTTCTTTTGCCCCTATGTGGAACCGGTGTCAAAAAAGGGGCATCGGTTTCAGCAAGAAGCCTGTCCATGGGAATATACTTTACAACCTCTGTCGCTTTCTGAGTGTTGGCATAGGTGATCGTCCCCGGTATGGAAATGTAAAATCCCATATCAAGCAGTTTTTCTGCAGTATCCAGATCATAGGAATAGCAGTGTATGACACCCAATGCATCGTTATTATATACATCCTGCAATATGCTCAGAGTTTCATCTCTGGCATGCCTTGAATGGATTATAACAGGGATATTCAAGCTTTTTGCCAGCACCAGTTGATCTTTGAAGACCTGAATTTGACTTTCTCTTGGAGAATAATTCCTGAAAAAATCAAGCCCTATTTCTCCATGGGCAACGATCTTTTTATGCGTTAAATATTGGCTTATGATTTTTGCTGTTGACTCGTTGTAGTCACTACTGTTATGAGGATGAATGCCGACAGCGCCGTATATGTTATCGTATTTCTCAATAATCTCTACTACCTTCTCAAAATAATGTTCCTCAGTGCCAACTGTAAGAATATAATCAAGCCCTTCTTCTGTGCTTTTCTCTATAACTTTATCTCTATCCTGTTCAAATGCATCCATCTCAAGATGGCAGTGTGAATCAATAAACATGCTTTTTTATAGCATATTCATTGAAAGACAATCTATAGATTTTCATGATAAACCACGACAGACGATTGAGGACATGAAAGGGGGGTTGCATGCAGAGACGCTATATTTGCGTCTCTGCATGCTTAAAAAAGGGGGGGTTTTTGAAGTATGGCAAGTAGACAATAACTACTGAATATTATAATGCCCGCCCTTTTAATTATATGGATGTCGGTATGACAAGCCCCGTTGTTTTCTGCCAGGTGCATGTGCAATCACATTTGTCATCGATAAAGTAAAGGTGGTTGCAGTAATCCTGAAACTCACATACTGATTGCCCTGTAATATCCTGACTGAGGCCGCATTCAAAAGATCCTGCACAGAAAGAGTTAAGTGTATGCCGGAGCGTATTAGTAGATTTTTTAAGAGAAGAATCTGAAAGACAACTTTCGTATACCTCATGAGTCGGGTAAAATCTTTCGAAAGTCATTTCAGAATTGTTTTTAAAAATCTTCTGCCCCATGCGGCCTCCTCTTTAGCAGGATTTCAAGAATGTCCATAAAATATATTATTGCAATAATCATGCCCTTAATAACGGTACTAATTTCGTCCAATTTTATTTCTCAAATACAAGACCTTTCAATAGAATGAGCGTGTGTTTGCCTTGGGACAGCCCGCCGCCGTTGCTTATTCTGATGAAAAATACGGGATAATGAAGTAAATAAAAATGAGGTTTATTTGTTCCATGACAGGTATCCGTCATACAATTGACCCCATTAAATGAGAAGATAAGCCTATCCTGCAAAAGAGCCTGAAAAGTGACCTTCTGTTTACTTGCAGTTTATTAACAAGTGATTATATTAGAATCACTGAAAGTATCCTATTTTTCATTGGAGGCAACTTGAAAGTTTTGATAGTAAGTATTGTGATGTTATTTTTGGTTTTGGGTTTTCAATATTTTGGCATGGCTCAACAGGAGGATAAAAACACGATGAAGAAAATAACGGATGTAAAAACTTTAAGCAGGAATCCGGTGGATACCAAACCTGAAATTGAACAGCCCGTGAGCTGGAAGAATTTTAAAAAACCTGCCGATAAAACCCTGAAAAGTAAACTAACTCCACTCCAGTATGAGGTAACCCAACACGAAGGCACTGAACCACCTTTTCATAATGAATACGATAAAAACAAAATGGAAGGCATATATGCTGATATAGTTTCCGGAGAACCTCTGTTCAGTTCCGTAGATAAGTATAATTCGGGAACGGGCTGGCCGAGCTTTGTTAAACCTGTTGAACCGGACAATATTACAACCAGGCTGGACAGCAGCTTGTTCAGCGTACGCACAGAAGTTAGAAGCAAGCGGGGAGATTCCCATTTAGGCCATGTATTCCCTGATGGTCCGCAACCGACAGGGCTACGTTACTGTATGAATTCCGCTGCACTGCGATTTATCCCGAAAGAAGACCTGGAAAAAGAAGGCTACGGGCAATATAAAAAACTCTTCGAAAAAAAGTGAAAATAGAATCATAAAATAGTATGCTGAAAAGGCGATGCTTTCCGGCGGTTTATTTTGTATGAATTGACACCCTTAAAAGAAAAATGGCAAACTGCCCGGATTAAGCTGATGTGCATCCGGAACAAAGACAAGAAATTTTAACATCAAGATGCGTACTTTACCGTGAGTAGTTAAACTTAATAAACAACAGAGGTAAATCTATGACAAAGGAATTAATGAAGCAGTTGCTCAATGTTTCAAAGGGAATTGAACCTCCTGACACTGTTATCCGGAACGGGAAAATTATAAATGTATTTACCGATGAGATAGAGGAAGGGCTTGCTATATCAATTAAAAACGGCTGGATTGTATCTATCGGAAACAATGAAAAAATATCCACACCTGAAGGCACGACAGAAGTAGATGCAGAAGGGATGTATCTCTGCCCTGGATTTATTGATGCCCATACACATCTAGACAGCATTCTCTCGTATAGCGAACTTGTTCCTTATGCGGTCAGAGGAGGTACTACAACTGTAATTACAGAAACGGCAATGGTTGCGACAGCTTGTGGAATAAAAGCTACACATTCCTTTATAGAAAGTACAAAAGGATACCCGCTTCGTTGTTATTTTGTTGCAGCGCCTCTTACTCCTCCTTTTCCAAAAATGGAAAGCGCTGTCGGTCTGAGCCTGAAAGAATTTAACGGGCTTCTCAAGAGAGATGATTTTGTAGGCATAGGCGAGGGTTATTGGACGGGTATATTAGACGGAGACGAGAGAGTATTGAAACAGGCGTCTCTTGCATTGTCTCTTAACAAAAGGATTGACGGTCATTCCTCCGGTGCGCGCAAAGATAAACTTGTCCAGTATCTTCTGACAGGAATAACATCGTGCCATGAATCGGTTACTCTGGATGAGGCTCTCGAAAAACTAAGACTAGGTCTTTATATAATGATAAGGGAAGGTTTTATCAGGAAAGAACTGAAAGAACTTTCAAAGTTGAAGGATTTTAATGTTGATAAAAAAAGATTGATCCTTGTTTCCGACCTTTTTGATCCGGTTATGCTCATTGAGGACGGATATGTTGATTCAGTAGTCAGACGTGCAATTTCATATGGATTTTCCCCTCTTGATGCGATTAAAATGGCAACGATAAATCCGGCAGATTACCATGGTCTCAGATTCCTCGGAGCTATAGCGCCGCTGAGGTATGCGGATATTCTGTTCCTGAAGGATGTGGAAAAGGTATCTGTTGAAAAAGTTATGTGTAACGGTAAGATCGTATATTCTGAGGGCCGTTTTACTGAGAGAATAAAACCGAGCAGTTATCCTGAAGAAATGAAACATACGCTTGCGCTTCAGAAGGTGAATGAAGATGATTTCAGGATAAAGGCAAGACCGTCAAAGAATCTTGTAAGGGTGGAAGAACTTATAAATGAAACAATATCAAAAGAGTCTTTATGGGAAGCCCCGGTAAAGGACGGTTTTCTGCAGAACGATATCTCTGATGATATTGCCTATGCCGCTGTGATAAACCGTAATGACAAAAAAAAGATGGGAAAGGGTTTTGTAAAGGCAACAGGCATTAAAGATGGTGCAGTGGCAACTACGCTTATCTGGGACACATGTAATGTCTTTGTTATAGGCAGCAATGTAGAGGATATGACGAAAGCGGTAAACAGACTCATAGAGCTGCAGGGCGGGATAGTTGTATCCAGGGCAGGAGAAGTTATCTTTGAATTTCCTATGCCTGTTTACGGACTTATAGCGGTTGATCCGATTGAGAAGCTGCGGGACAAAATAAAGCTGCTTGACCAGGCAATGAAGGCGATAGGATCATCGATAAAACGGCCTTTTCTAACTGTCCAGACAATACCTTTTACTGGCCTGCCTCTCTTGAGGATAACGGATAAAGGGCTGGCGAATGTGAAAGACAAGCAATTAGTCCCTCTTTTTGCAGAATAGTTTTTGTATGTTAAACAATCCACAAGTAATTAGCCGGAAAAATATTATTAAAATTATCCTTTGAGACCGGATGCTTGCCGCCCTGACAACGAAAAAGTGCATAATATGATTGACTTTTGGAACTTTTTCCATTATCTTATACAACATTGAACAGCGGGGTGGAGCAGTTTGGTAGCTCGTCGGGCTCATAACCCGAAGGTCACTGGTTCAAATCCGGTCCCCGCAACCAAACAAATTCAGGGGCTTGCAAAACTTGCAGGTCCTTTTTTTATGCGCCTGAACTGGAATTTAAAAAACTACCCAATTATATTGCTGATGACTTTTTTCGGTTTAACGCTTGTAAAAAGTATATTTTCGATATAGCCTAATTAACAGGCTATCATAAGGGAGCAGAAAAATGCTTAATATTCAAAGACAATGCCTGTTTTCCGTTGCGATGCTTGCATGCTTGCTCTGTCTTTTTTTCCTTCCAGTATCTGTTTGCTCCCAGAATATTCAATCTGCAACACCGCCCCCCTCATCAGGCAATACATCTGATGGAGCATCTCAAAAAAACGAAATAGATGGTTTCTTTGCCAAATTCAATGGCTGCGCCTGGTACAGGATACCGTATGATCCATCTCTTGACATGTACCTTGAGCTAAAGGATAGGACTCTGATACTTTATGAATATCTTAAAGATCAATTCTGCTGTCTTATCACCTCCAGCATCTGCTTTACTCAGACGGAGCTTTGGAAGATGAAAGCGACAGGATACGAAACCATGTTGTTTGACGGGCGCGGAAATTTTTTACCGGGTTGTTATAAACAGGAACGGGGAAACGATCACAATACACGGCATAGACAAGGTCAGCAGCAGGGAATACTTATCGACACATTCGTCAAGTACTTTTGTTCAGATAACATCTGATCCTTTGTGCAAATGACATATACGGGTATAACTGAAGTACATTTCTACTTTCTAAATCTTCTCCTCATTGCTGCCAGGCCTATAAGACCGGGGCCAAAAAGCCATAGAGCGCCGGGGATGGGAACAGCATTGGCTGTGAGTCTCACAGTATCAATTTTACCGTCAGCACCTACCAGATCAAGATAAGCCACATCCCACTTCCAGCCTGACG
>JAPLKB010000018.1 GCA_026388275.1 Pseudomonadota bacterium | reverse complement strand
GGGAAGATCGTTGAGCGCCGCAAGTGCTGCCACATTGCTGTTCATGGAGATGCTGTATTCCGTTCCGCCTATTTTAGCAGTGCCGCTGGGAAGAATAAAGTTCTGGGCATTGAAGGCGTTGACCACATCCTGCGAGGTCAGGTTCTTCGCTTGCAGCGCTGCCAGGTCGATATCTACGGCGACGAGGCGTGCTTTCCCGCCAGCCGGATACGGAACGGAGGCTCCCCGGATGGATGAAAGACCGATCTTGACGTAGTTCGTCGCCATGTCCTGCAGTTCCTGCTCCGAGAATTTCTTGCTTGCAATACTGTACTGGAGGATCGGGACCGAGGACGCATTGTAACGAATAATGAAAGGCGGGGTGATTCCCGGCGGAAGAAATCGCAAAACCGTTTGTCCGCTGGCCGTAATCTGGGCCACCCCGTCTGAAACCGAGCCGCCCGGCTGCAGGAACACCTTAATCACGCCTACCCCGTTGTAGGCAGTGGACTCGATATGCTCAATATCGTTGACCAGGGTGCTGATCATGCGCTCGTGGTTGTAGAGGATGCGTTCCTCCATCTCCCGGGCATTGAGACCATTGTATGTCCACACCACACCGATAACCGGGATGTTGATCTCCGGAAAAATGTCCGTCGGCGTGCGAAGCAACACGAACGGTGTCAACAATAAAAGTACCAGTGCTGCCACCACGAAGGTGTAAGGCCGGCGTAACGCGAGTCGAACAATCCACATGATTTATTTCCTCCTGAAAATATTTGTCAAAGCCGAGGCTGAAAATTGTGGTTCAGCAATAGCCTGTCGCTGTCCCAGATGCAACCATCGTTTCTGTGAAGATGCAGTTATACAAATTAAATTATCCTTCTTCATGTTGCTTTGCCTCCTTGTCTGCAAGTCTAACCGCTTCAGGGCGCTTTGCGCCTGAGTACTAATGGACTACTGGCGCGGACTTCGAGTATCGCAGGTCAGCAACGAAGGGGGGGTGGTTCTGAGAAAGGATGTAAAACGATGATTACAATCGAATCGACCGTTTCTCCGGAGAGGAGAGACAATGTTTGAGAGACGAATGGGGTGGTCGGTAAACCCACCATTGTGAGGTTGTCCGTTTCGCTCTGTGAGGTTATAGAATGAAACAGACAGGGGTTACATTTGAGGATAGGCTTATGCTGCTTAAGGGGACAGCCTTCTCCGATCTTATGTGCAAAGTTTAATGGCATAGATGCAAAAAGGATGACAATCAGAAAGAACGCGGGGACGAGAATGAGAAATCTATTTTTCAGCATCGAAATCCTTTATTGATAAGAATTATAATATATATCCAAGCAAATAGTATACCACATACCTGCGGACGGTAGTAAATTTAACAATACTTATGGGTATTACAGGCTATTGCACAAACACCTGGCACGATGACTCACAGGCAGACCCCGATATGACCCAACATTGTTGTCGAATAATATCCTTTATACAACAGTATTGTCGAAATACATTGTACAAAAACTCGCTTAGTAGCCATTCTTTTTTTCCAGGTTTTCTGCGAAATCTACTGTGTTCCATTAATAACCATTCGTAACATGCTATGTTGAGGCATGGGGCCAGATTGAGGATTGCAATAAATATTCATCAGATTTGCAGAAAAGCCTGTATGCATGCTTTGTACGTGCAGTTAATAATTCTTCATAAAAAAACCTGTTGTGAAATAGTTTGTACAGGGGGCATAAGGTGCATGCTCTCCCCATAGAAAAATCATAAAAATCTTGACACATTGTTTTTAAATTTCTACAATAAATACAGCATTAATGGGGATTAAAGGCAGTGAATAGTTAAAAGGCAGTGAATAGTGAATAGTATATAGTGAATAGTGGTAAAGGCGGTAAACAGGTTATGACTTCTGAGTATCTCAACCTTTTCTGTAAAGTTACTCCTTGATAAATCACCCCAGCAAAGGGTGTGTGTTGCTATTCACTATCTACTGAGGACTATTCACTAACGACTATTCACTGAATTTTAAAAAGGGGGAACTATATGGCAACAAAGAAGACAAGTGTAAATCCTGAATTTCTGTACATTCCAGTAGAAAAGATTGTAGTAATGGAACAGGTGAGATCAAGCATTGATATCGAAACAGACTCATTTAAGTCTCTTATGCAGTCCATCAAAGATAAGGGCATCTTAGAACCGCTTATTGTAACCGCACAGGATGACGGGACATATGTCCTCATCTGTGGAGAGAGACGTTTGCTGGCAGCCAGACAATTAGGACTTGAATCCGTACCAATAAGAATTATTGAAGCAGGCAAGGAATTAGGCGCCACCATTGCCCTTCAACTGACGGAGAATCTCCAACGGGAAGACTTAAATCCCATAGACCAGGCCAAAGGGATACTCTCTTTCATTCAGGCAAAACATCCTGATAAAGGGTATGACATGGACGGGGTGATGTGTGATTTGGTGAGTTACAACCGGAGACCGGAAGACCTACCAGAGGAAATTGCTACAACGTTTGTAGCAACTACCAAAATCGCTGCAAAGTCAATATCTACGCTGTTTAACATAATTTCACTTTTAAAACTTTCTCCTGAAATTCAGGCTGCAATTACGGCAGGAAATCTCCCCGTTTCCCAGGGTTATCTCTTTGCCGCCAACCTTGATTGCCCCGACCTTATGACGATATTTACCGACATTTTGAAAACGCCTGTGACCTATACATCTTTAGAGAGTAGACTTACCGCATACAAAAAAGTCAAACCTGACCCTGTTGATATAAAGCCCAAATCTGTTAAGAAACAAGTTAAAGGCCTGATATCCATAAAAACAGATTTTGAGAAAGGCATTGGAACCTATATACGGGAAGATGTTGAAAAATATCTCTATGAACTGCAGGTTTTCTGTAATTTTGTACAGCAACAGACGTTTATAACCCCATACGGAAAGAAAAGACCACCACAAGTATAAAGGCAGTGAATAGTTAATAGTGAATAGTGAATAGTAAGAAAGGCAGAAAATATGAAAAGGCAGTGAATAGATAAAAAGCCAGTGGATAGTGAATAGTAGATAGTGAACGGTTTAATCCCGCTTTATGCGGGACATGGTGAAAAAAGCGGGAAAACATTTGAAAAGCAAATTAAACTGATGTGAATCGAGAGCAGGCTGTAAAGCGGGTAAGCCCGACACCGATACTTATCTTAATGGAAAATATAGGTTAAAAGTATGCAAGAACCGGAAGAGCCCCTTTTGTTTGTTCCTGCATAATCAGCCCGTTCTTCATATACATTAAATGCTTCCTGGGTTATAATAACTAACAATATGACCCGGTTAAGAACTTTATCAGACAATTTTTTAAAAGGCTTTTCAGGGCGGACAAAAGACTTTTATGTTGCCCTCTCAATATCGATCATAATCCATATGCTTGCAATTTATTGTATATTTGTTATACCTTCAGCTAAACCGCGCAAGATGGAATACATATCTATAGACCTTGGAATGATTCAGGCAACCGAAATGTCAGGCGAGGCAAAAATAAGGGACAAAGGGAAAGGGTCAAGGGTCAAGGGAGAAAAAACATCCGCTAAAGCAGAAGGGGTAAAAACAGAAAGCGCTGAAGTTCACAGTGTGGATAATCCCGGGGGCAATAAACCATTTTCAATAAACAACACTATTGATGAAAAAGACAAGGATAAAAAGGGCATGCAAACGGAAACGGTATCCTTGAATGCATTCAGCAGTCTAACCGGTTCGGGCGCGCATAAAGGCGGAAAAACAGGAACCGGTGCTATTGACTCTGCTGAAGGAACGGATGGAGGCAGCTCTGGTTTGCCGGGTCAGGGAGGGGGAGGAAAGGCTTACGATTATGGATATGTTCGGGAAGCGGTCATGAAAAATTTGAAATACCCTGAAAAAGCAAGGCGTTTTGGTTGGGAAGGGAAGGTTATACTTTCTTTTATTATAAATGAATCAGGATCGGTTCGTGATGTAAAAATTGTTAAGAGCTCAGGCATTCAAATGCTCGATGAGGCAGCAAAGGATGCATTAACAAGGGTTACAGCATTCCAGAATAAATATAACAGATTGATGGTAGTTCAATTACCGATAGAGTTCAGATTAAAGCAGTAATGAGTATTTTTGCTCGATACTGCCCTCGCAATGAAACCGTTCTTCAATGCCGTTGGCCGAACTAAGAAAAAATCAGGAAAATCATTTCATGTCATTCTGTTGAGTTGTTTTAAACTTGTCAACAAAAGCCCTTATGCCCATAAAGACAAGGAGTACCCCGAAGGCAAGGAAAAAACGATAAGGTATGCCGAATTTCAGTTTTTCAGTTATATTAACCATGATCTTCAAGGCAAAAATATTAACGATAAAACCGGCGCCTTCTTTATAGCCTGACACAAAGGGCAGCAGCGCAAGAGGGAAACAAACACCGATAACAATTAAAGTAATTCCTATTTTATGATTTCTTTTCATCTACATTTCCATAAAAGTGTTTTTAAAACAACTTACCAGTTTAACAAAAACGCCCGTCGAATACAACGGGCGTTTTTGTGTCTGTCTGGTTTTATTAAATATACTGTCTTTTAATTGCCTTTCTTGAATTCCTTCTCCATTTCATCTTTTGCTGGTTTTACATATATATCCCTCAGCTTCGGTTTTTCGATCTTACCGGCAGGGTTGCGAGGAATAGTCGTATAGACGAATTTTTCCGGCCATTTAAACTTTGCGAGACCCTTTTCTTTGCAAAAATTAATTATTTCATCGTCAGTCAATGTTTCACCTTCTTTTGCCTGAACAAAAGCCATAACGATCTCTACAAGTCTCGGATGCGGATAGCCAAGTACAGCCACATCCTGAATCTTCGGGTGTTTCCGTAATGCGTCCTCTATTTCAGCCGGGAAGATGTTTTCACCGCCCCTGATGATAAGATCTTTTGCCCTGTCTGCAAAAAAGATAAAACCCTCTTCATCTACATAGGCAAGATCTCCGGTGTGCAGCCATCCGTCCGTTATTGTCTTGGCTGTCATTTCAGCATTAAAGGCATATTCCTTCATGAGACGGGGACCCTTAAGTACAAGTTCTCCAATCTGACCTGCAGGCAGTTCATTGTTATCAGCATCAATCACTTTTGCTTCCATAAATGCTGTTGCCTGGCCTATTGAACCAGGTTTCCGCATGATGTCTGCGTCATAACAGTTTGTAAGCCCGCCGCCGCCGCCTTCGGTTATGCCATAGATATTTGCGATCGGCAGATTGGGGAAGAACCTCTTCGAATCCTCCAGGAGGATATATGGAACCGGCTGGGCGCCGATCTCGATATGCTTCAATGCGGAAAGGTCGTATTTTGAAAGGTCAACCTGGCCTGATTTAATGGCATTTATTACATCAGACCATGTAGGCACCGTGTTCCAGCCGCCGGTGCATTTTTCGTCGGCAATGGATCTTAAATAAAATTCAGGCTGTATTTCCATAGGCATAAGCACTTTGCCTGCCGCAATATAGCAGGGGAAAGAGAGAAAAAGAGTGCCGCTGTGGTAGAAAGGATGCGGCGATAGGTAGATGCTGTTATAACCCTCATTATACGTAAGAGCATTGCCTATGCCTATAAAAAACAGTGTTTTATGGGTATGGGAAACTGGTTTGGGTGCTCCTGTAGTACCTGAGGTGAACATAAGCTCAGCCATTTCATCATCATCTGCTTCGACGCAGATGCTTGTCCCGTTGCCGTTTTTCATGATCTCATTATATGATTTTACACCAGGCAATAAATTATCGCCAAGGCAGATAAAGTGTTTACAGTAATCCATCTCCTTCATGATCGGCTCAACTCGCTGATTAAAGGCTTCACCGAAAATAAATGCCTTACATTTTGTAACATCTGCGGCATATTTGATATCACTGCTTGCAAAACGGAAATTCAGCGGCGTTACAGTGGCGCCTATTTTCAAAACAGCTATATAGCTTGCGTACCACTCCATACAGTTCATCACGAGGTGCACGACGATATCGCCTTTTTTTATTCCGCATTCCTGCTTCAGATAATTTGCAAGCTTATTCGCCTGATCGTCAAATTGTTCCCAGGTCAGGCTCCTTCTGAGCCCCTTTGAAGGGTAGCTCTCAATGATAAATTCTCTTTTGGGAAATTTGCTTGCATTAAGTCCGGAAAAAACAGCAAAATTCATGATGCCCTCCTTTTTTTTGTATACTATTTTTGTATTGCAATTATATTATTTAGCATGATAAATTGAACGTTAGTATTTGTCAATACTAAAATTATCAAGCACATGGGGAGGACTTCATTATGATAGATGTATACACACATATAGGTGAAATATTAGCAAGAAATGCAAGGATGTGCCCAAATGATGTGGCACTAATCGAGCGAACAGCTGCTCCAAAATCAAGGCAGGAGATAACCTGGAAACAGTTTGATGACAGGGCAAATCAATTTTCAAATGTCCTTGCAAAGAAGGGCATTAAAAAAGGCGATAAAGTTGTACACTTTATGATGAATTCCATAGACTGGCTCGCGGCATACTTCGGTATCGTACGGACAGGTGCATGGGTTGTACCTCTCAATTTCCGTTTTACCGCCGATGATGTTAAATACTGCTGTGATGTTGCTGAACCCAAGATGATTGTATTTGATGAAGAGTTTACAGGCAGGATAGATGCTGTAAAAGATAAGCTTCCCACGGTTAAAGATTATATCTGTGTAGGAAAAACCATCCCTTCTTATGCCGAATCGTTTGCATCTCTTGTTGATGCTTCTCCAGCAAAGGCCCTGGATACCACAATAATCTATGATGACCCCTGCGGCCTTTATTTTACCTCCGGCACTACAGGTCAGCCAAAACCGATATTGCTTACCCATAAGAATATGCTAAGCGCATGTATTACCGAAAATGCACATCACAGACAGACAAGAAAGGACTGTTTTATTCTGATCCCGCCGCTTTATCACACAGGGGCAAAGATGCACTGGTTCGGGAGCTTCATTGTAGGGAGTAAGGCAGTTATTCTGAAGGGTGTAACACCTGAGTGGGTTCTTGAAGCGGTAAGCGAGGAGGGTGGAACTATTGTATGGCTGCTTGTGCCTTGGGCTCAGGATATCCTTTTGAAGTTTGACAGCGGAGAGCTTAAACCATCCGACTATAAATTGAGCCATTGGAGGCTGATGCACATAGGCGCCCAGCCTGTACCACCGGCGCTTATAAAGCACTGGAAAGAATATTTCCCGACAATGGATTACGATACAAACTATGGTTTGAGTGAATCTACGGGACCAGGATGTGTTCACCTCGGTATGGGGAATGAACATAAGATAGGCGCCATCGGTATACCCGGTTTTAATTGGGAAACAAAGATTGTTGATGAAAATGGTAATCCTGTGAAAAGCGGAGAACCTGGAGAACTATGTGTCCGCGGTGATGGTGTGATGAGAGAATATTACAAAAATCAGGAGGCAACAGCAAAGTCGCTTATTAATGGATGGCTCTTTACAGGCGACATGGCAAAACAGGATGAAGACGGCTTCATATGGCTTGTTGACCGCAAGAAAGATATTATTATAACAGGCGGCGAGAATGTTTTTCCTGTTGAGGTTGAAGATTTCCTCCATACAAATCCCAAAGTAAAGGATGCAGCGGCTATCGGGCTCCCGGATGACCGTCTTGGCGAGATTGTTGCTGTTATTATTGATGTAGTGCCGGGCAAAACATTGACTGAAGAAGAGGTGGCAAAATTTTGTGAGGGGTTGCCCAAATACAAAAGACCGAGGAAGATTATTTTTGATGAAGTGCCACGTAATCCTACCGGAAAGATAGAAAAGCCGAAATTAAGAAAAAAATTTACTGGAATGAAAGAAGCATTTAAGCTATAACATGTTTATATATAGGCACAGAGTCAAAGGTAATATATTTTCTCTGTGCCTCCGGCTTGAACTGAACTATGTATCCTACTCCTTTAGAAGAAACTATTTGTTATATCTTTAAAAACAGAGAGCTGTTAAACCAGGCTATCACACACAGCTCATGTTTTAACGAGAAAAAAGAAATAAGACGTTCCGATAACGAAACGCTTGAATATCTTGGCGATGCTGTTTTAAACAGTGTTGTCAGTATAATTCTCTATAAAAAATTCTGTGACAGGGATGAAGGTTTTTTAAGCAATGCACGCTCAAGTCTTGTGAAAAGAGAGACGTTAACCGAGATTGCGCGAAGCATAAATCTGAAAGAACATATGAATTACGGTAATGGTGAAAACAATGTGCCGGAAGAATCCAAAGTCCTGTCGAATATGCTTGAAGCATTAATAGGCGCCATCTATCTGGATGGTGGAATGAGGAAGACAACTCAGGTTATCAAAAAACTGTTCAAACCGCATTTCAAGGAAGAAAAGCTTACAGAAAGAAGTCCGAAAAATGTACTTCAGGAATATTCCCAGAAAAAATGGAGCACGCTTCCGAAATACAAATTTTCAAGAAAAACAAAAGATGGTTTCACTGTAATCGTATGCATTGGAAAAGAATTTAAAGCAAAAGGTATGGGCAAGAACAAAAAAGAGGCAGAGCAGAATGCAGCCAAATTGCTTCTTAATAATTTGATTGGTGCATATACATTGTAAAAAAGCAACAATGTAAATTCTTAAATGTCTTTTAACATCTAAAAACTTATCGCAACAAATCGCCCCTGCAAGGGGTGTGTCAACAAACAAACTGGATTCTTAGCTCCAAGTCCTGTATCTTATATACATGATTGTCCCAATCTTCCTTCCGCATCTTGGCTGTTCAGATCGGTGTATTTATTGTGATCAGGGGTGCATTACCGATGTGCATAGTGATGATCTGCCTTCCCTGATTAAAAAATCCCTTGAAAATGTAAAAGGCAACTATGAAGTCGGCCTGTTTGGAGGGAATATCTTTAATATAGAGCCTTCTGTTCTTAAGATGCTTTTCAAATATTTTGATGACTTTTCGGAAAGGATTTTGAATTTCAGGATTTCCACAAAACCCATCCCTCTCAATGAAGAAACAATCCGTATATTGAAGGAGAACAGGGTTACAGTCGTAGAACTCGGAATGCCTGTATTTAACGATGATATTCTTAAAAAACTCAATAGAGGTCATACTATTGAGGATTTTTACAGGGCCTTCTATCTGTTGAAAGACCGGGGATTTCATGTTGCCATTCAGGTTATGGTGGGTTTGCCGGACGAAATGAAGAACGATATAAAAGAGACAGTGAGGCAAATTATCCGATTATCTCCTCACTACATAAGGATTTACCCTCTTGTTGTATTAAAAAATACCCCTCTTCACAGGATGTATGAAAGCGGTTTTTTTGTGCCTGTTCAATTTGAAGAGGCGATTGAACGTGCAACATACATATACCTCAGTGCATTAAAACATGGTATAAAGACCGTTAAGATGGGGCTTACAGATAACGAACTTATAAAGGACAGCGTTGTTGCAGGCCAGTTTCATCCTGCCCTTGGATATATTGTTAAATCACAGGCGTTCTATCTTGCAATTAAAGCAAATATTGACGCTGCATCACTAAAAGGTGATGTAATGGTAAAATTGAACAGCGCAGATATTCCGCACCTTATCGGGCACAGGCGAGTGAATATTGAAAAGTTTAAGGAGCAGGGCATTTATGTGGCCTGGGAGAAGCACGATATTGAAAAGGGAAATTTTATATTATTTGCAGACCAAAGAATAATAGAAGGCAGCATTTTTGATGCACTTTCAATCAATTGATACCTCGCAGCTCTGCTGCGGGGAGGTTCATTATTGTAAATAAATATTTCAAGGAGATGAGATCATGAAAACTTTTCAAGAAATAATTCCGGAAAATCTTGTTGACAACCCTTTCAAGCTTATAGGCAAAGACTGGATGCTCATCACTGCCGGCACAAAGCAATCTTTCAATACCATGACAGGTGCATGGGGCGGCTTAGGTATATTGTGGAACAAGAATATTTGTTTCTGTGTGATAAGGCCTAACCGTTACACCTATGAATTTATGGAAAGGTCAGACATCTACACGCTTTCTTTCCTTGAGGAACAATACAGAGATATCTTAACTTACTGCGGCACAAAATCAGGAAGAGATGTAAATAAGGTAACAGAAACAAATCTTACCCCTGTCTTTGATAATGATTCAGTCTATTTTGCTGAAGCGCGACTGGTGCTGATATGCAGGAAGATATATTTTCAGGATATTATGCCGGCGCATTTCCTGTCCCCGGAAATAGATGAATTTTATCCCCTGAAGGACTATCACAGGATGTATGTGGGGGAGATAGCAAGATGCCTTAAAAAATAAACGATAAATCTTTTGTTACATATTTTTTGGTTCTTTCGCATTTAAGTCGCGATTATCTTTATGATACATATTTGTGCAGCTCAACAGCTTTGCCGTCAATAAACATGATCGGCGGTTCATCGGCGCCTCTTCCAGAGTTTTTTGTTGTCAGCAGGATTTCCCCTGTTTCCTTGCTTCGTTCGGCAATTACAACACCCCGCAGCGCCCATGGTGACAATCCCTCAACAGGCTCATCGGTTATGATTAAACCGCATCCGCCCCCGGGGGCGACCAACTGCCTGTATACTTTGCCGGTGTCAGTATCTGTGTGCAGTGTTCCCGATTGTCCGGCAAGGCAGAGGCTGTTGCCGTGAATGTGAAACCTGCATGTAATTGTGAATTCTTTACCGTTATCGATAACCAGATAGGCGTTGGTGCCATCCGGCAGATCAGGGTGTCCATTGATTGTCGGTGTTGTTATTTTCTTTATTCTAATTTCCATATTGAATCCCCTGAAGAAAACTTTGAGGCATTGGAATGTAATAACAATATTTTGTTTTACATCCCAAACTTGATTTTCCTAATGCTATCAAAGAGCGGGATTAAATACAAGGAGGAAAATGACGAATTCAAATCCTTTTCATCCGTTTTACAACGTGCAGTATTATATAAATAGTCAATATTATGGCTATTTTATCGTGAATTTCAATGAATGCTTTTCTGAATAGCGCAGCACCTGATGATGCTCCTTCATTTACCAATCCTGCAAACCAGGCTGTATAACCGGTAACAGCAGTAATAATAAAAAACACAGAAAGGATCATGGTTTGCCTATTCCTGGCAATCAATTTCCTGGTAATTATGGTTTTGTACCATTTCCAGTGTGAAATGACGTGAAACAACATAAGTAATGAAAGCACCACAATTGATAATTTGTGAAGGAATGACCAACTGTTATAAGCTAAACCCCATGTTTCTACAACTGGCGACAATCTATCCATATGATATTTCAACTGGATAACAAAACCTGTTAATATCGTTGTCAAGCTTACAATAATAAGGCAGATATTGATCCAGGTGTTTTTTCTCACAGCAAAACCTCCTTTGATTATCATCGGTATTGTCAAAAGTTTTTCATCTATTGTTTTGTTTCTTGAGTATTTTTAGCTCTTTTCTCTCCCTCCCCCTGTTTTCTCTTTGTAAAAGCTTGTATATATTCATTCTGCGAACCAGTTTTCCATTCAACTTTTGACAGTATCTTATTATCAATAATATGAGGTTATATAAAATATGTCGTTAACTTTTGTTAATTTTATTATTTTTGATGCGGCCATTTATCCTGCCTTTTATAACCCTGTACTGTTCATACCCCTGTACTGCATTGCGAGCAGCTCATTGTGTAATATTAAATATTTATTAATAATAATACTGAATTGGGATGCTGAATTCAAATAAAACAAGATCAAAGAAAGAAGAAAAGATAGACAGACAAAGCAGAGTATCCCACAGATCTACATTGTACGCAATATTTCAAAGGGTAATTGGTTATTTTACCATGGGAAACGTTATATTCTGGTATACAAGTTAATTCTGCACTTTGTTTTTGACATTTCTGTAAAAAATCTATAGCATCTTTATATTCGTATATGCGGTTATAACAATATTGGAGAATATATATGGAGACATTGGCGCAGATATATAAAGCCCTTTCCGAAGAAATCAGGCTCAGAATTGTTATGTTGCTTATGCAGGGTGAACTCTGCGTTTGCGACCTCATGGACATTTTTGGAGAACCCCAGTCCAAAATTTCAAGACACCTGGCGTATTTGAAACATTCCGGTCTTATTAAAGGCTGGCGGGTTGGAGTATGGATGCACTATGATTTGAAAGAATCTCTGGATGAACCCTGGATGAATCAGCTCAATTTTATGAAAGAGAAACTCTCCTATTTACCTGAGTTCATGCGTGATAGAGATACTTTGATAGAGCTAAAAAAACAGAAAAATTGCAAGGCTGCGATGGAGTCCAAAACGGGCAACCAAAGCAAACAAGACAGATCGAACCGGTTGAAGGGAAAATAGAATATGATGAGGATATAGGAAACGATGGAAGGAGAACTGTTAAATAATAAACTTGCTTTTCCGGAAATGTTTTTGGTGACTACTGAAGGAGGCATCACAAGATGAGCATAACGTTATGGCTTTCAACCAATCTGAGCCGTGTTGCAAAGGGCACAGAAGGGTTTGAGGTCGATGGCAAGACAGTCGGCGAATGCATCAACGAACTTGTCAGCATCATCCCCGCTATGAGAAATGCCCTATTTTATGAGTCACGGCTCAACACGAATATTCATGTGCAGGTTAACAAAGAGAATGTCGATGAGGGGGAGCGTTTGACAAAGAAAGTAAAAGATGGTGATGAGATCCGTATTATGTTGAAAGGACACTGATGAGGCGGAGGGGCTGGTGGCTAAGTTTAGCCATATTTAATTTTTCTCTCCAAGTTCTTGATATATGCCTGAATTTAGGCAGGCCAGAGGCACTTTTGAAAAAACAAATATACTGTATTGATATCGAGCATTAGAAGCAGATCTAATCAGTTTAGTTAAAATATGAGGAGGATATAGGGAATGGCAGAAGAACAGTTAAGCAAGAAGCTATCTTTTCTTGATCGTTTTTTAACATTATGGATATTTCTCGCTATGTTTATAGGGGTAGGCTGGGGCTATCTTTCTCCCGGCGTGGTTGACTTCTGGAATCAGTTTCAATCAGGTACAACAAATATCCCTATTGCCATCGGTCTCATATTGATGATGTACCCGCCCCTTGCAAAGGTAAAGTATGAAGAATTGGGAGAGGTGTTCAAGAACTACAGGGTTTTAGTGCTCTCCCTTATTCAGAACTGGGTAGTTGGGCCTATCCTTATGTTTGTGCTCGCTATCATCTTCTTAAGGGGTTATCCGGAATACATGGTAGGGCTTATTATGATAGGTCTTGCCAGGTGTATTGCCATGGTCATTGTATGGAATGATCTTGCCAAGGGCGACACGGAATATTGTGCAGGTTTGGTTGCCTTTAATTCCATCTTCCAGGTTCTCTTCTTCTCGGTGTATGCCTACATTTTCATTACAGTTCTGCCGCCCATGATCGGTCTCAAAGGTGTGGTTGTCAATATCACTATAGGCCAGATCGCGGAAAGTGTATTTATCTATCTCGGCATACCTTTTATTGCAGGAGTTATTACCCGTTTTACTCTCATTAAGATAAAGGACAAAAAGTGGTATCACGAGAAGTTCATACCGAAAATCAGCCCTATTACATTAATTGCCCTTCTTTTTACCATCCTTGTTATGTTCTCTCTCAAGGGCGAATTTATAGTAAAAATACCCCTTGATGTAGTGAGGATAGCGATACCACTTCTGATCTATTTTGTCATCATGTTCCTCGTGTCTTTTTATATGAGCACAAAGGCAAAAGCCCACTATGGTCAGGCTGCAACCCTTTCCTTTACTGCCGCGTCGAACAACTTCGAGCTTGCCATTGCAGTGGCTGTTGCCGTATTCGGGATCAACTCAGGACAGGCCTTTGCCGCTGTTATCGGGCCGCTGGTTGAAGTGCCGGTTCTCATTAACCTTGTTCATCTTTCTTTATGGATAAAGAGAAAATATTTCCCCTATGCAGTGGAGACACCGACAGGGGTATGTTACTACACGTGCAAGAGCATTGAATGAAGTTAAAGAAACACAATATTGTAAGGCTCATAAGGAATGGTTTGGCTCCGCTCAGGTCTTGTGCTCTTTTTGGAGAAGCTTATAGTTTATTTTCACCGATATGAGATAGTAGATTAGGAAAAACACATGCATGTCAATCTGATACCGCAACCAAACCCTGAAGAAAAAGAACTCACTGAAAAACGGATCGGACTCGCCGATCTGGCGGAAAAGTTAAGTCAAAACGAACTGGAGTTGGAAACGATTAAGGCCGATCTTCTGGTTTTTGAGGAAAGGTATCTCCGCACAGTTGGAGTTATGTATGCTGAGCTTGATAAGATCGAGGCACAAATCCTGGAAACTGTGGCCCGTTGTTATCCTCTTGATGAAGAGGCAGAAAAAAGGGCAGCAGAGGCATGGGATCAAGCTCGCGAATCTGCCCGTGCTACAGAATTTATTGAACAACATAAAAAACAGAAACATTTGATACCTTCAGATGAGTTGAAAAAACTTTATCGAGAAGCAGCAAGGACGATGCATCCCGATCTAACAACGAATGAAGAAGCGCGGGTTGCACGTCAAAAAATGATGGTACAGATTAACCTTGCCTACGAGAAAGGCGACGCAGAAAGATTGCGTTTGTTGCTTCGTCGATGGCTGAAAAGTCCTGAATCCGTGGAAGGTGAAGGAACTGGAGCCGAACTTATACGTGTTATTAGAAAGATAGCGCAGGCAGAGGAGCGCTTGAGAGTCATCGACATAAAAAAAGCGAAATCAAAATCTACAGATCTTTGGCTCTTAAAAGAAGAAGTTGACGATGCTGAGCAAGACAGTAGAGATATGCTTACGGAAATGGCAAATGCCATTAAATCTAAAATTGATGCAGCTAAGGACAGGCTGGATAATCTGATGGAAAATTTTGATTATGTCTGATGCCGGTAAGAAAAAATCCCAGAGCCTGCTTTTAAAACCAAAGACCGAACTGGCACTTCAGTCTACCAACCTTGTGAGCAGGGGATTGGATTTGGTAAGGCAATTATCTCTGAATTCAATAAGCGGCCTTCGTAAAGCAGCGGAACAGGGGTTTGCTCTCGCACAATACAATCTTGGCGTCATGTACGAAAACGGTATAGAGGTACCCCAGGACTACAATGAAGCAATAAAATGGTATAGCAAGGCAGCAGAGCAAGGGCTTGCTGAAGCGGAAAACAGCCTTGGTTATATGTATTACAGCGGTACGGGTGTGCCCAGGGATTACAACGAAGCTGTAAAATGGTATAGGAAGGCAGCAGAGCAAGGGTTTGCCGAAGCAGAAAACAGTCTCGGTTACATTTATTACATTGGTACGGGCTTACCCAGAGACTACGACGAAGCAATAAAATGGTATCGAAAAGCAGCGGAACAGGGGTTTGCCGAAGCTGAATTCAATATTGGTTTTATGTACGATAATGGCAGGGGCGTGACCCAGGACTACGAGGAAGCGATAAAATGGTATCAGAAGGCAGCAGAACAGGGGTTTGTTGATGCACAATATAATCTTGGCGTTATGTACGACAAGGGGAAAGGGGTGCCCCAGGATTACGACGAAGCAATAATATGGTATAGCAAAGCAGCAGAGCAAGGGCTTGCCGAAGCACAATTTAATGTTGGTTTTATGTACGATAATGGCAGGGGCGTAACCCGGGATTACAGCGAAGCAATAAAATGGTATCAGAAGGCAGCGGAACAGGGTTTTGCCGGCGCACAATATAATCTTGGTGTTATGTACGACAAGGGGCAAGGGGCGCCTCAGGACCATGATGAAGCACTAAGATGGTATCAGAAGGCATCGGGACAGGGGTTTATTGAAGCCAGAGGCATGAGGCGATTGTAGGAATAATGGGCAGAAACAGGCAGTGACAAAACCATGCCTGCCTGTGAAAAACAAAAGGAGCCTGCTCTGGGGAGGAAAAGCATGACAACAACAGACGAACTTAAGGAAAAATTCAACAAGTTGACAGATGAAGAAAAAATAGTTTTTATGAAGTCGATAATGCCCTCTTTTTGCGGGATATTCGGTAAAAATCCACAGAAAATGATGACCGAGATGATGCCGCTGTGCGGGGAGATGATGAAATCTTGTAATATGGATATACAGGGCATGATGAAAATGATGGGAATGATGGGTAAATAAAGCAGGAGAGATATTGTAATCATAAAAACCCAAAAGGAGGTGTACATGAACAACCGGCAGAGACTCCAAGAGTTGCTTAAAGTCGAACGTCCTCTTATAATGCCCGATGCTTATGACGGGCTCAGTGCACGGCTCATTCAGATAGCAGGATTCAAAGCAGTCCAATGCTCGGGATTCAGCATTGGACTGGCATCGCTTGCTGCGCCGGAACAGGCCGTGGATTTGGACAGAAACCTTGCTATAACACGGGACATTGTGCAAGCGGTAAACATCCCTGTGATGGCAGACGGGGAAGATGGTTTTGGCCCTCCGGCAATGGTATACAAAACCGTCGGCGCTTTCCTTGATGTCGGTGTGTCAGGCATCAATCTTGAAGATCAGATCCTCCCGCCTTCTAAGGGCAAGGGTGTTATAGACCCGGACCTTATGGTTGATAAAATCAAGGCAGCGCGTGAGGCGGCAAGAAACAAGCAGGCGGCAGATATGGTAATCAATGCTCGTACAGATATATTAGCTGTAAGCGATGATCGCAGCAAGGGGATGGAAGAGGCTATTATAAGGGGAAACAAATACTTGCAGGCAGGCGCGGACTTGATTTTTGTGACAATGGTATCAACGCCAGATGAAGCCAAACGGCTGGTTGATGGAATACAAGGTCCGGTCAGCATTGCAGCAGGAATGCCTTATAACATCCAGACGCTCACAATCGGACAATTGCGTGCCTGTGGCGTGGCTCGTGTCAGTCTTCCCGCAATAGTTGTTTTTTCTGCTATTAAATCGATCAAACAAATCCTGTCGATTATACACGATAGTGACAACTTTGAGGCAATTATGGAAAAGGGGCTTCTTTGTTCTCCTGAAGACCTCCCTAAAATACTGTCGAGGTGAAAGCAAATAGTATATTAACAGTTAAAAATGTAGCAGTACGGTAAAATAAGTCTTGAAGGAGGTCATATATGTTTACAGTTACAGAAAAAGCAGTGGATGTGCTCAAAGGTTTTCTTGAGAAACAACAAGGGCCGAGCGCAGTGAGAATACTCTCGCAAATAGGCTGAGGTGGGCCTAAACTTGGCATGGCTCTGGATGAGCCACAAAAAGACGATATGGTGTTCACTGATCATGGAATAACATTTACTATTGATAAAAATTTGTTTGAAGAAGCCAAGCCGGTTAGTATTGATTTTGTTGAATCCCTCAATGGGTCAGGATTTGCAATTACATCGAACCTGCCAACGGGTGGCGGGTGTTGCTGAATATATAAAAATGAAATTAAAACAAGACATAGCTGTTTCAAAGTTTCTGGAAGGTTATCACTGTTCACAAGCTGTATTCTATTCTTTCTGCGATGATCTGGGGTTTGAAAAGAACAGTGCTTTGAAAATAGCCTGTGGATTCGGCGGAGGAATGGGGTCTAAAGGGGAAGTCTGTGGAGCAATAACAGGCGGGATAATGGTAATTGGTGCAAAATATGGAAGAGGCGAAAATGAAGACCGGACAGCCTCAAACATCACTTTTACTAAAACGCGGGAGCTTATGGACAAATTTACAGATAAACACGGTACGTACATTTGCCGTAAAATATTGAATGGCTGCGACTTAACAACAAAAGAAGGTTTTAAGATCTTCAAGGAGAATGACTTATATAACAAGATATGTGTACCCTGTGTGAAGAGTGCAGTTGAGATTCTTGAAAATATTATATAACACTCCCAACTATGGCATACACAGGATCTTTCCAAAAGGAGGAAATCACCATGACTGATAAGATTATTATCTATGGCACGGACAACTGACCTTTTTGTAGCCAGGCTCGTGCAGCCTATGGTGATAGGGCCATATACATAAACATATATGGAAATCCGGAAAACTTGAAAGAGATGCTTACTTGCTCCGGAGGAAAAATGGAGGTTCCAGTCATAGTCGATAGAGACAAGGTAACAATAGGTTTCGCAGGAGATGCTTCTCTACGAGGGGGCATCACTCTTTTTGGTGGAACCTGACCGGTTAAATAGGTCTCTCGGTGAGAGGCTGACAATACTTGGATAGGAATTTTTTTATTGGGAGGCATATTATGTCAGCGCAAATAAGTGAAGTGACATGTCCATGCATGATGACAGGGATAGAGGAGTGTAGACAGCTCGTTTTTCCCGATGGCGGTCAGATTAGAGTAAAGGGACTTGACAGGATCTTTGAAATTGCTTATTGGGAAGGGAAAATGCCGGATAATTCTGTTGCCGATGAACTGATAGAGCAACTCTCAAAAGAGAACTACATCCCTTCGAGTGAACAGGCACGTTTAGAATATACAGCCGTAGTGCTTAAAGAATATAGAAAGTTTTTTGAGAAGAAAGAACAGAACAAAGCCGTGCAACCTCCAAAATGAGGCAGGTTTTAAACACTGAGGAATACATGATGAGAAAAAGCTAAATATCCCGGTTAGATGACCCGGCAATTAAAGAAGACGTGATGTGTGTAGTATCAATTTGCCGAATACTATGTTCATAAAAACATTAAATAAAGGAGAGATTCTATTCCAGGCTATGAAGTTGCCTCCAGGGGGCATTTCTTTTTATTATTCGTAAATATCGATCATATCGCAACTATTATGGAAGTCCGGAGAGGGAACGAGCCTGATTTTGCTGAATGTGCAGCAATGTGTGAAAAAGGCGGCTGTGATGGCATTACGGTTAGCTTACGTAAGGACAGGCATTATATGCAAGACGAGGATATCTTTGCTATAAAAGATGTGATACGTGGGAAATTAAATCTTGAGGTAGCTCTCTCGGGTGAAATGTTTGATATTGCACTAAAAATAAAGCCGAATAAGATTATTATTATCCCTGAAGATAGTGAAGAAATAACTGCAGAAGTCGGGCTTGATGTCAAAACAAATATGCTCAAAATTAAAGATACTGTGAAGTTATTTCATGATCAGAACATACTGGTATCTCTTTTGGTTGAACCCGATATAGAAATAGTTGAGCTTTCGAAAGAATGCGGCGCTGATTTCATAGAGATCCATACCGGTAAATATTGTAATACCGTAGATAAAACTGATATTGATAAGGAAATTGACAGGATATATGCTGCGGCGGATCATGCTGTAAAAGTCGGAATAAAGGTCAGCGCCGGACACGGACTCACTTACAAAAATATTATGCCTGTTTTATATGCAAGGGCACTGGAGGAGGTAAACATAGGACATTCCATATTTTTGAGGTCCCTTTCTGTCGGACTGCCGAAGGCCATTGAAGAAATGCTGGACATATTGGATTAATTTCTAAAACCAACTGCCAATTGACAACCGAATAAATGAAAAGTAATCATCAAAAGCCTTGACAAATACTGATTATTATATTATCATCCTTTATATTGACTATCATTATAATAGGAGTATATATATGAAAGTTAGGAACTCTAACGGACTCACAGATCCTGATTATTGGAAATCATTGATTAATATAGGCCTAACAAAATTGCTTGTTCTGAAAATTCTGTCGAGAGGTCCCAATCATGGATACGGAATATTGAAGGAATTAGAATCTATTACCAACGGTTGCTGCATGCCTACATTTGGAACCATATACCCGATCCTCAAGGAACTGACTAAACATGGTTATGCAGAAGTTACAGAAGATAAGCAGCTTAAGGGAGCACAGAGAAGGAAGGTCTATACCCTCACGCCTTTGGGGATTGAGGCATATGAGGTGGCGCTTGAAGCATGGCGCTCTACGATATCTTACATTTATAAAGCAATCGAGAACGATGATCTTTTTTTGATAGAAGACATAAGAACACGTCTTGCTAAAGCCGGGAATTGCAACTGTGCTGCTGCCAGCGAGGCCGGTCATTCCCAGAGTAAGGCTGTATGTGACTCGTAAGGAGGAATTGCATATGTTTGAAATGAATAATTTTGTCATTGCCAGCAAGTTTTTTTTGATTATTGCCGGCGAACTTATTCTGATTTTCGTAGCTGTTTCATTTATTGTGGGGGTGTTGATGGAATATTTGCCTCCCTCCCGTATAAGAGATTTTCTGTCCAACAAGTTTACATGGATACAATACCTCCTGGGTTCAGGTCTTGGCGCCATCACACCCTTTTGTTCCTGCTCCACGGTGCCCATAACAGCCGGTTTACTCAAGGGAGGCGTTCCTTTCGGACCTACAATGGCGTTTCTTTTTGCTTCACCGGTTCTTAATCCGATGATTATAGCTCTGCTGGTCTCGCTCTTTGGTTTGAAAGTTACCATAATTTACACAATTGTCACTTTTATCGGGTCTATGATAATGGCAGCCATCCTTTCAAGATTGGGAATGGAAAGCCAAGTCAAACCTCTCCTGAGTTTTCAGACAACTTCTTGTTGTGAAATTGCTGCAAGTCCAGAGCAGGTTCCTGTGCATATCCAGGCTGCAGCAGCAGGTTGTTGTTCATCTGGAACAACGCAGCCTCTTATTACCTTAAACACTATTCAAACGGTAGATTGCTGCTGTTCTTCGGAACCAAAAAGCGTCCCGCAACAAACTGTTGCAGCCTCTTGCTGTTCTGTTGATTTTGAAGGAACGGTTGATCCGGCGCAAGTGCCTTTTAAGGATAAGATGAAGCGGGCATCACTATCGGCATTGGATACATTCAAGGGAGTTTTCTGGTATCTGCTTCTTGGTGCAGGTATAGGAGCTTTCATTTATGGGTTTTTCCCCCAGGACCTTGTGGTGAAATTGGCAGGGCCGGGCAATCCGTGGTCTATTCCTATTGCGGCGGCTATCGGTGTTCCGATGTATATACGGGCTGAAACCATTATTCCTATCAGCGCTGCTCTTGTCGGAAAAGGCATGGGATTAGGGACTGTCCTCGCGCTTATTATAGGCGGTGCCGGGGCGAGCATCCCGGAGTTGATTATCCTTGGTTCTATGTTTAAAAAAAGACTGGTGCTGGCCTTCGCGGTAAACGTTTTTCTTGTCGCTATTGTGGCTGGATATCTTGTCGAATGGCTGATATACTAATGTTGAGCCTGTCGGAGTGCAAAACTTTCCGCTGGCCACAGGCTGTACTTACAAAGGTATACGAATAGCTATTAAAGTAATACGAGTGGAGGCGTGCATAACATGAGCATAACGTTATGGCTTTCAACCAATCTGAGTCGCATTGCAAAGGGAAAGGAAGGGTTTGAAGTCGATGGAGATACGGTAGGCGAGTGTATAAATGATCTCTTAGACATTGTCCCCGCGATGAAAAATGCCCTCTTTTATGAGTCGCAGCTCAATGCAAATGTTCAGGTACAGGTTAATAAGGAGAGCGTCAACGAGAAGGAACGTTTGACAAAGAAAGTAAAAGACGGCGATGAGATTCGTATTGTAATGAAAGGATACTGATGAGGTGTAGGCGCCGGCGATTAGTTAGTCGCCATCTTGAAACCACTAATGAGAAACTATCGGTTTCCGAGTCGGAAAAGTACCCTTTCCGGATGGAAACTAATTCAAGATAAAGAAAAAGGAGGTGCGCAATCATGTCTATATTTCAAATGATAGGCTGAGTTACCTGAGTTGATCCCAACGCACCGACAGTTAGTCGGCGTACACTCAAGTTTGCTGACGGAACACAGATTGCTCTTAACAATCTCCATGAGATAATGGCGGAGCTTTATTCGGTTGACAAAAAACCAAATAAAGAAACCATAGATGAGATCATTGCCGGATTGGAAGCCATGGGGAATTATATCCCGACCTCAGAGGTTACCAGAAGAGAGTACAGGAATGTTCTATTAAAGGAGTATGAGGAATTTATTGAGACACACGACAAGGAAAATGAGACACATAACAGGGAAAAAAATGACAAGATGTGTCCAAACGCCCCTGACAGAGAAACAGGCAAGTGATAGGCAGGATCATTCGGAACCGACCATTGGCCCTTCAGTATCCGGTGAAGCTTTTACTGTTTTAACCAAATATAACTACAATGCTGTGTATATCATGTAAAACCCGCCGATTATCACAAGAACACCGCAGACCCTTTTTATGATCATTGGCCCTTTGGATTGTTCATTCCAGTCGAGGTATTGTTGCACCAACTCTGTAAATGTCCCGGCTATCACAATAATTGAGCAATGGCCCACGGCGTAGGACAACAGCAGGATTATGCCGTACCAGATCTGCGTTCCTGCAAGCTGAAAGGTGATGCTCAGCATGGGGGCCATATAGGCGAAAGTACAGGGCCCAAGGGCAATACCGAAGATCAGGCCGAGGATAAAGGAAGCAAGTATGCCTTTGCGCTTGATGCCGATATTTCCTGGGCCTGACCAGGGCATAGGGATAATGTCGAAGAGGTGAAGTCCCACAAGGAAAAAGACACCGGCAACAAAGTAATTACCATATATGCCCACATCGCCCATCATACGGCCTGCCATAGCGGTGATTATCCCTATGACAGCAATGCTCACCATAAGTCCTGACGAAAAGACTAAAGCGATAAAGAAAGCCCGCTTTGTTGATATACGTCCCTGTTCGTCAATAAAACCGACTATAAGGGGAATGCTTGATAAATGACAGGGGCTTAAGACCAGACTGAGAACGCCCCAGAGAAATGACGCCCCGATTGCAAATGCAGGGGTTCCGGAAACAGCATCGGTTAGAAATATAAAGAGTTTTTCAATCATAATCGACGTCCTCTTACTTGGTCTTCTTTTGCTCAGGATTCTGAAGTTCTACACCAAGCTTGTAAAATGATTGAAGTATCTGTTTTTTTGAGATATAGCCCATGTGTCGATCAAGCTCTTTCCCTGAAGCATCATAGAATATCTGGGTTGGAATACCCCGAATTCCATATTTCTGACCGGCGTTCGGATTTTTCCAGACATCAACAAACTCAACTTCAAGGATACCGGCATATTCCTTTTTCAACTCCTCTAAAATTGGCGCCATCGCGATGCAGGGGATGCACTTATCGGCGCCCACATCGACAAGACGTGGAAGCTTTTTTGGAGACATGGCAGCATCTTTTTGGGGCGCTTTTGTTTTCGACTCTGCTGCCCACACTTCCTGGATGCCAAAAAACAATAAGCGAGAGACAGGGTTTGCTATGAAAAACAGGCTGATCATAACGATTGTTGTTATAACTAATAATTTCATATCAAAAATCTTTTTCCAATGCATGTACTCCTCCTGAGCCTTAATTTTCAGAACATTAAGCGTGAATCTTACCCCCGGTCAAAACTTGGGTTCGCTGATATTTTATCTCCTCCAGCCGCCACCTCCTACGTAAACGATTTATGAAATCACGGGGGATATTATTGTCTGCGTCATAATTCAGAATAGTGGTTACAACATAACACCCTTCGTCAGGTGGGCAATCAGAATGAGAGGTATCTCTTGGCATATCCCTATGACCCTCAAAGTATAGACCGGAGATAGCGAGCCCTCAAAAAAGAGAGCAAAACCGGCAAACCCCACTATTAATGAAACAATCACCAGCTTCTTGTTCATCAATGAAAAATTGGCGGCAAAAAGAAGGAATATGCAGGCACTGAATGCAAGACAGAAGGGGCAGTATGTGCCTTTTACAATTTGCCAGCTGATGAGGAAGAACTCCACACCAACAGCGGCTGATATCAGGACGGTCCTGAAATGAACAGCCATTTGAGCCAATGATCCCCATAAAGAGAACGTACTCGCAAACAGCACAATCATGTAAATGATCCCTACCCACTTCAGGTTGATCCCAATAAATGTACCGTTCAGGTACAAACAAGAGGTATTGCAGTACTCATAAAAAAGCATAAACGCAATCCCTGCTAAGGGGAGAACTATATTGAGGATCTTTGTAATTATATGGTTGCCGGCAACCTTCATATCTATACACAACATGTTCATTCAAAACCCTTCGTGTTATAAGCCAATAGTTTTGTCAAGATCCTTTGATACCGGCAGACAAAAATAATCATTTTAATTCCTTGTCCCTCTTGATCTCTATGCCATATTTCTTAAAGACTTCAAGTATCTGCTCCTTTGAAATAGTCCCCATGTGACGCGTTATTTCCTTTCCAGAGGCATCATAGAATATCTGGGTCGGTATAACCCGGATACGGTGCCAATTTCCGGCATAAGAATCTTTCCTCATATCTATAAATTCAACACGCAGGGACTGTGTATACTCCTCATCAAGCTCGTCGAGAATAGGCTCCATCATTGTGCAGGCGGCACATCCCTTTGAACCCACATCTATCAGAACAGGCATGGGGTGAGAAGAGGGGGTGCGTAGTTTTTTCTTTTCAGCGCGAGTAGGTTTCCCTAACACTGAGTTCGTCCAGTCCGAAATATTCCGCCGAAACTGATAGGAAGATATTCCGTGCAATATAAATAAGACAATCATGATGCCGCCAATCAAAAGCAATTGTTTTTTCTGCATTTAAATATCCTCATTACTGAGTATCTTTGTAATTATGTGATTGCCTGCAGCCTTTATATCTATATACAGCATGTTAATACAAAACTCTCCGTATTATAGCGTTAATAGTTTTAAAACCCTTGTGTTTATGGCAAGACCTTTTCTGTTATCTCTCTGATCCATGTTTCAACCCTATCCCGTATGGTATCTCTAACTTTTCTTGTTTTCTCCAACCTCTCCTCAAAACTCCCGGAGAAGGACGAAGGGTCTTCAAAACTCCAGTGAATGGTTTGAGTAAGAAGTCCTGGGAATATGGGACACATTTCGCTGCTTGCCGCATCGCAGACCGTAACAACATAAGAATAAAGCTTACCGTCCTTGTAAAAATCGAATACGCTCTTTGTCCAGTTGCCGGATATATCTATGCCTACTTCTTTCATAACTTCTACTGCCAGAGGGTTTAACGTGCCAGGTTCAAGTCCGGCGCTCTCAGCGACGAATTTGTCGCCATATAGATGATTGAGAAACGCCTCTGCCATCTGGCTGCGGGCACTGTTATGGACGCAAACAAATAATATTCTTTTCTTATCTGCCATATAATCCTCCATTTACTAATTTTTGAGGGGCAACCCTTTCACGGAAACCGGTCGATACTTGTCTATAAAGCTATGGGCTGTCATTACTTCGTCGTCTGTTAAACAATCGGGCAGTAGCTCTATTTCTAATGCCTGAGCAAAACCCTCGATAATAGCATGGGCAACCTCGTCCGGGTTAATGGAACGCGCCAATATATCCTCAAGGCAGGTGATTTTCCGGCTGAGTGTCTCATTGCTTCTTGTTTCACTATTCTCAAAAATACGGTCGAGAATTTCCAATTGGGAACGAAGTAGGATGGAACCATGCTGTAGAATTATTGATCCGATTCTCTTCTGCGCACTGCCGACAAATTTCCTCCTGTTAAAAACAATATCCGCGCCTGTTGAGAGGGCAAAACATGCATCAGGACTTCCTCTGCCGGACCGCTCAGAGCCAGGATCGGCGTCTATGCCAAGCATGCTAAATGCGACAAGGAGACCTCTGCAAAGGTAGCGGTACGACGCAGACACCCCGACAGGTATTTCACCGGTGCCCGATATGATTATGCTATAGGTAAGTTCCCCGAAATGGAGTACAGCACGACCTCCAGTTATTCTCCGCACCGGGACAATGCCCAAACGCTTCAACTCATCGAACCGTATATTATCGGTTTTTTGGAAATAGCCGAGAGAAAGCGCAGGCGGCGACCACGTGTAGAGTCTCAAAATGGGAAGACTGCTTTGTTCATTATGCACGCGCACAAGCGCCTCGTCTACTGCCATGTTCCACGCCGGATCACCCGGCCCGTCTTTAATGAGCCGCCACTGTTGCAACATCTGCTGCGGCCTCCTTGTAATTAACGCCGGCATGATAGGAACTCCTTACGAGAGGTCCTGCTGCCACATGTACAAAACCCATGCTCCGGGCAATATCCTCCAGATGTGCAAATTCCCCTGGTGAAATAAAGCGTCTCACCTGGTAATGGCGCAGAGAAGGTGCAAGATACTGACCAATGGTAAGCATGGTCACCCCTGTTTCCCGCAGATCCCTCATAAGTACAAAAATCTCCTCGTCTTCCTCTCCAAGACCTACCATAAAACCGCTCTTGACGAACATTCCCTTTTTCCTCTCTTTTGCGGCATATGAAAGAATCCGCAGCGAACGCTGATAGTCAGCAGCCGGGCGCACTATCGGATAGAAACGCTCTACGGTTTCCATATTGTGAGCAACTATATCCGGGGCAACATCAAGTACAGTCCGCAAGTCAGAAAGCGAACCCTGAAAATCAGGTAAAAGCACCTCTATGGATACCGGTGGCGTGACAGAGCGGAGGGCATGGACAACAGCGGCGAACTGCCCTGCACCGCTGTCCGGCAAATCATCCCTGGTGACTGATGTTATTACCACATGGGTAAGCCCCATTTCCTGTACCGATTCTTTTATCCGGTCCGCTTCACTGCTATCGACTTTTTCCGGGCTGCCGCTTGTTACCGCGCAAAATGTACAGTTTCTGGTGCAAATGGCGCCGAGGATCATAAAAGTGGCTGTTCCGAGAGAGAAACAGTGCGGCCTATTGGGGCAACTCGCGCTGTCACATACCGTATTTAGATGATGGCGAAGAAGAATATTCCGGGTTTCCTGTCCGAGGGAATACTGTTGCCCCAGCTTTGCCTGTCGGACGAGCTTTATCAGCCATGCCGGCGCCATTAGCGGATATTGTTCATTCATGTTCATTCTCTTGCACCCTGTCACGTCTCTGGCCATGGCTCATACATTCCTATTCATCGGCATCATGTGAATTGCTCGTCCGCATGCCGCTTGGGCGGTTTCGAGCACCGCCTCAGAAAGACTGGGGTGTGTATGTATGGTATGAACAATACCCTGGACGGGGATATTATTCTTCATCGCGAGAGCAATCTCAGCCACAAGATCTGCTGCATGCTCGCCGATTACGTGACCGCCCAGAAGCTGCCTGGTCTCTCTTTCAACGATCAATTTGACCTGACCTTCCCAGTCACCCATCGCCTGGGCCATACCAAGCGATTTCAGAGGGAAGACAAAGCACTCAACAGCACAAGACGCGCGCGCCTCCTCTTCAGACATGCCGACAGCTCCATATTCAGGTGTACTGAAGACGCAACGGGGGATTACCCGGTAATCCATGATGGATTCCTTGCCTGCAGCGTTTTCTGCGGCAGCTATCCCTTCTGCGAAAGCAACGTGGGCAAGCAGCCACCCTCCCTTCACATCTCCGGCAGCGTAAATGCCCGGCACCACAGTCTCCATGCGGGCGTTCACCTTCAGAGGCCCTTTGGGATCGATCCCAACATTCTCAATGCCGATCCCCTCGATATTTGGAAGCCTGCCCGTGGTAATTAGCACCGCATCTGAAGGCAGTGATTGCCCGTCGGAGAGCATGACACATATGCCCGGTTCTGTCTCCAGACCGGTAATGGTTATACCTGTAAGTATTTGCACACGTCTGTGTTTGAGCATCCTTGTCAAATATGCAACCATCTCTGCATCTTCTCGAGGCAATATCCGCGCTTCCATCTCGACAATTGTTACCCTGCTGCCCAGACCGGCTAATATGGAAGCTATTTCCACCCCAACAGCACCGCCGCCAATGATGACAAGAGAGGCAGGGAGAGAACGCAGGTCGAGGACGTTATCAGTACTGAGAATGCCGGGAGTACCCGGCAGAAAAGGTTCCGGCCAGAAGGGGCGTGAACCAGTGGCGATGACAATCTTTCCCGCCCGTAGCATACTCGTGCCGTCATCCGACTCAACCTTCACTTCTGATGGCGAGACCAATTGGCCATGACCTTCAATCAGAGTAATGCCGTTCGCCCGAAAGAGCTGGGCAACTCCGTTTCTCAACAGGCCTACGATCTTGTCCTTGCGGTCAATTATGGCTCCCATGTCAAATCCGATATCGTCAGCGTGCAGCCCGTACTCTTTGGCTCTTCGCATATGTCCCAGCACGCGTCTTTGTGGGAATGCAGCCCCGGTTGAGGCAGACGCCGCCCAGGTCACGTGATTCAACCACGGCTGTGCGAAGGCCGAGTTGAGCTGCCCGGATTGCCCCCTGGTAACCTGCGGGTCCTCCGCCCAGAAATAAGATATCGAATGAATCTTTTGACAAAATGTCTCCTTTCACTTCAGGATTATAATCTCGGGTTCGATGACAATTTCGCTCTTTATCGACTCAGCGATGGTCGAATACTTTCGGGCCATCTCCAGTGCGCGCAGTACGGCTGCTTCCTTGGCGTTCCTTACGGTGATGCGAGGCTTGAGCATAACCTTTTTGAACCACGACGTCTTATCAAGATGCTCCTCTACCTCGCCCTCGGCAGTGCATTCAAAGGACACCATATCGAACCGGAAGCGTTCCACTGCCCAGATGACCATCATATGAACGCAGGTATTTACAGCCATCATGTAGGCATCTTCAGGTGTCATCCGGTCAGGAAATCCGTATAACGCAGGAGGTGCTGAGAAATCCATCTCTGTGCCGTTTTCGCAGTACGTGTACCCCTCACGTTTACCTTTCCAGACAACTTTATTTGTATATTTCGGCATAATGCCTCCTATTTTTTGCCCTGTTGTATTTCATCAACCTTTTTTGCAATCTCATCAGCTACTGCATCGACAGCCGCCTGGTCTT